>JBEEHU010000020.1:0-11123 GCA_041167565.1 Verrucomicrobiota bacterium
CATTTTTCGCTGCGTCGCCAAATCGACGTACGAGCTGACTTCGTCGGCCAAATCCTGTTCGACTTTGCGCCGGCGAATGATGTTGCGGAGGAAAGCCAGGATGCGCATGACTATTCGTAGCGGAGCGCGATTACCGGATTCACACGCGTCGCTCTGCGCGCAGGAATGTAGTTGGCGACGAGCGCGACCGTGGCCAGGACGGCTGACACAGCGACGAATGTGGGCACGTCGGTTGCCGTGATGCCGAAGAGCAGATTCGTCATCACGCGCGTGAGCGCCCATGACGCGAGCACTCCAATGACGATACCGGTGAGCGTGAGCATCATCCCGTTGCCGACCACGAGCCGCATGATGTCGGCTCGCGTGGCGCCCAACGCCATTCGGATGCCGACTTCGTGCGTGCGTTGCGTGGCGGAATAATTCATGACGCCGTAGAGGCCGACCGACGCGAGGAGGAGGGCGACGCCGGCGAAGATCGTGAGGAGCAGGGTGTTGAAACGCGGTCGCGCGATCGATTTCGAGATGACCTGCTGCATGGTCCGGACATCCGCGACGGGCTGGTCGGGATCGAGCGCTCGAATTTCCTTTTGCACCGCGGTCCCAAGGCGCGACGCATCGCCCGAGGTGCGCACGATGAGAGCCATGCCGGAATACGGCTCGCGCGGGTGCGACCAGTAGATGGCCGGCTCCGGCTCCTTGTTCAGCGCGCCTTCCCGGATGTCGCCGACGACGCCGACGATTTCGTCGGGCCCGCTCCCATCCCAGAAAACTTCCATCTGCTTCCCGACCGGATCCACGCCCGCGAAATATCTTTTCGCCATCGTCTCGTTGATCAACAGGACGCGCGATTCCTTCACGTCGCGTTCATTGAGCAGCCGGCCCTTCAGCAACGGTATCCCCATCGCTTGAAAATAGGTGGGCGTGATTACGCGCACCTCCACTCCCGGTTCCTGCCCGGGTTTAGGCGCGGGTTGCCCAACGATCTTAAAAGCATCTCGCGACGCGAGGCCGCCGGTGAGGGGCAGATAACTGATCGCGCCCACCGCCTTTACACCGGGTAACGCGGCGACACGATCCTGCGCCTGCTTGAAAAAATCGACGATCTGATGCGGCTCCGCGTATTTCTTGCGCGGCAATTGCAGGCGCATCGTCAGCACGTTTTCCGGGTTGAAACCGGTCTCGACCGATTGCAGTCGCATGAAGCTGCGGATCATGAGGCCGGCTCCGATCAACAACACGAGGGCGAGGGAAACTTCGGCAATGACGAACACGTTGCGGAACATTCCGCTGCGGCCACCGGTCGAGCCGCGAGAGCCTTCCTTCAGCGCGTCGTTCAAATCCGGACGCGATGCTTGCAGCGCCGGGATCAGCCCGAAGAGGAGGCCGGTGAGCAGTGAAATTCCAAAGGTGAAACCGAGCACGCGCAGATCGAGCGTGACCTCGTTCAAGCGCGGGATGTTATCGGGGCCGAAGCCGATCAGGAACTGAATGCCCCAGAAGGCGAGGAGCACGCCGAGCCCACCGCCCATCAGCGCCAGCAACACGCTTTCGGTGAGTATTTGCCTAACGAGTCTCATCCGTCCGGCTCCCAGCGCGGCGCGTAACGCGAGTTCCTTCTGCCGTGACGCCGCGCGCGAGAGCAGCAGATTAGCGACGTTCGCGCAGGCGATCAGGAGCACGAAGGCGACGGCGGCGAACAGGACGACCAGGACCGGCCGGATCTCGCCGACGACCTGCTCGTGCATCGGCATCAGATTGACGCCCCAGCCGGTATTTTTCTCCGGGAACGCTCGCTCGAGCTGTTTGGCGATGCCGGCTAACTCGCCTTGGGCCTGCCGCACCGTCACACCGGGTTTGAGCCGGGCCACGGCGCGCAGATAGCGTCCAGTTTTATTGCGATAATCGAATGCCGGATCGAGCGCCAGCGGCACCCAGGCTCTCACCTGGTTGTCGAGAAAGTGGAAGCCGGGCGGCATGACGCCGACAATCGTGCGCTGCCGGCCATTGATCGTCGCCTGCTTGCCGAGGATTTGCGGGTCTGAGGCAAAACGCGTTTGCCATAACTCATGGCTGAGAATGATCACGAGCTCGTTCCCGGTTTTGTCTTCTTCCGGGAGGAATGATCGGCCTACCAAAGGCTGCACCCCCAGCGCGGCAAAGAATGACTGGCTGACCAACTGAACCTTGATCTCTTCGGGCTCTCCGGTGCCGCCGGTTAGATTTACCCGTAAATCCGAGACGGCGGCCATTTGCTCGAACGACGTGCTCTGCTTCTGCCAGTCGAGGAAGTTCGCGGGCGAGATCACATTCTGAAGCCTGGTGGTCTCTGAGGTGAGACTGCGTTCCCAAAGCATGACGATCCGCTCAGGATTCGCGTAGGAGAGCGAGCGCAGGAGCACGCCGTTGATCACGCTGAAAATCGCGGTGTTCGCGCCGATGCCGAGGGCGAGGGCGATGACCGCGGTGAGGGTGAAGCCGGGCTTCTTCAACAACGACCGCATTCCGTACCGAAGGTCTTGAAAGAACGTCTCAATCGCAAAGCCGGTCCGGCTCGCGCGCACTTCTTCTTTCACCTGCTCGACGCCGCCCAGCTCCACCATCGCCGCGCGGCGCGCTTCCTTTTCATTCATCCCTTCCTTCATTTTTTTCTCCGTTAATAGTTCCACGTAGGAGCCGACTTCCTCCGCCAGCTCGCGGTCCATTTGATCTTTCCGGGTCGAGTTGCGGAGCAAACTCCCGATTCGCGAAAACAGTGTTTTCATCGAATGGTCAGGTCGCCCGCAAAGCGCTGCCAATCGCCAGGGAAATGCGCTGCCAATCTTCCGTCTCGGTCTCCAGCTGACGCCGCCCCGGCTTGGTGAGGCTGTAGAATTTTGCCCGGCGATTGTTTTCCGATTCGCCCCATTCGGCCTTCAGCCAGCCCGCCTCCTCCATCCGGTGCAACGCCGGAAAGAGCGACCCCGGCTTCACGTCGAAGGTGCCCTTGGTGATTTGATTGATTCGATTGGAAACGCCCAGCCCGTGCAACGGCTGCGCTGCCAGTGCCTTCAAGACCAGCAGGTCGAGGGTTCCCTGTAAAAGATCAGCCGTGAATTCGTCGTCGCGTGTGCTCATATAGATAATCTGTAGGAGCACTGTGACGACTCTCCTATAGACTGTCAATAGGAGAACTCTAGAAAGATTGGGACGGGTGGAGGACCCGCCCGAAGCGGCGAACCTGCGAGAGCAATGGGCCCGGCCTCGGACAATAGGCCGGCGTGAGCGGACAACCGGCTTGGCGCAGTCCCTCCGCGGCCCAGGTATTGCAGGTGTGAAATGCTGAATAGGTGCCGCGAGCCCGATACCAGCCTTCTCCGAGACGAATAGGGCGCCCGGTTTCGTCCAGCGCGTAGGTTTTCTCAATGTGCCGACAGAGCCGGGCGAAGCCGCGATCGGACAACTTAACCTGAATCACCGTGAAACGCGGCCCGTTCACTTTCTCGCGCACGGTGCTGAACCCATCAGCGAGCAGCACCGTGCGCCGTGATCCGGCCAGCGCCTTCAATGCGATGGCAGTGGTGAGGGGCTTGCGGTAGCCATCATCGTCGCCCCAGCCCACCTCGAGATATTTGGAGTTCGCGTAATCCCGGTTAGCTCGCCACAGTCCGGGCGGGATATCCGATCGCTTCACCGCCAGGCCAGTATGAAGCGCCCCATGGTTGATGACATAAATCGAGCGGGGTCTTTCGCCTGCGACAGGCGGATAGAGCGATTTGACCGGTCCGGCGCAGCCTGCGAAGAGAAGAAGCGCAAGGGAGAGCGAGCCGAACCGGACCATGCGACTGGCCCCATTCTCGATCCGCGTAAAACGATTTCCCATCCAGATAATTCGCCGGGAATGGGCGGTTTTCAACGAAACGGAACCGTATCTGCTGATTTCTGGAGGGTGAAGTTTTCCCGGCCATTTGAGGCGGCCCTCTCTTTTACTTTTTTCGTGAAAAATATCTCAAGAAATCGTTTGCGGCACCTCCCATTCCGGTGCATAGGGGGCGCTCCCGTGCGAAAGATTACTCTCCTCCTTACCGTTATTCTTGCTGGCGCCTTTGCTGTCTCAGCCTCGGCCGCCAAAACTGAAAATCTGGCCTTCAAGCGACAGTTCGTCTTCAAGGATCGAAACGGCAAAACCGTCTCGGCTCCGATCGTCGATGAGTATCAGAAAAAGAAGCTCGTTTATCCAACGGCCAAGGTCGACCCGAGACTTGACCCCAAGTTGACCCGCGCGGCGAGCATCGCCGACGAACGGGCCCACGCCCATTCGAAATCGCGCTGCTGGCATTACGTGAAAGACGCGCTCCTCGCCTCAGGTGTGATTAATTCCCGCCCGACGACGGCGCTAGCCAAGCAGGCTGGCGATGAGCTCGTACGCAATTTCGGCTTCAAGAAGCTTTCAATCCGCGATCCGTTCGCGGCGCCACTCGGCTCGGTGCTGGTTTACAACGCGAGAGGCTCCGCCGGTCACGTCGAGATCCGGACGAAGAACGGTTTCGTGAGCGATTTTCGCGCAAAAACACCATCGCGCCGTCCTCTGATTGGCGTTTACGCCAAGGGATAGTTCGGTCGCCGGCTGGAATTATTCCGCGCCCAGCAGATCGCGTCGGTGCGGAGCCGACAAATCCAGCGCTGGCCCGATCGGTACGATGCGCGTCGGATTAATCTCGTGGTGCGTCATGTAGTAATGGCGCTTGATGTGATCGAAGTTCACGGTGTCGGCCACGCCATTATGCTGATAAAGATCGCGCAAGTACGGCCAGAGATTCGGGTAATCGACGATGCGGTGGAGGTTGCATTTGAAATGGCCGTGGTAGACCGCGTCGAAGCGAATGAGGGTGGGGAAGAGACGCCAATCCGCTTCAGTCATGCGCTGCCCTAACAAGTAGCGCTGAGACGCGAGACGCGAATCCAATTCGTCGAGCGTTTCAAACAATCTTTTCGCGGCGCGCTCATAGGGCCGCTGTTGCGTGGCAAAACCAGCGAGATAAACGCCGTTATTGACGCGCTCGTAGACGAGCTTGTTGAGAGTGTCGATTTCACGGCGAAGATCCGGTGGGTAGAAATCGTGATCGTTCTTCGCAAACTCGCTGAACTCACTATTCAGCATGCGCAACAGATCGTCATCGGAGTTGCTCACGATCCGTTTGCTTTGGTTGTCCCAAAGCACCGGGACCGTGACCCGCCCGCTATAATTCGGGTCGGTCGCATAATAAGCCTGGCTCAGAAACTTGAAGCCATTCACGCGATCTTCCGAGTGGCCGGGGCCATCGCGAAAAGCCCAGCCGCGTTCGTCGCGCAGCGGGTCGACCACCGTCATTCCAATCGCATCTTCGAGTCCCTTGAGCTTGCGCAGAATGATCGTGCGGTGCGCCCAGGGACAAGCGAACGAGACGTAAAGATGATATCGGCCGCGCTCAGGTTTGTAGAGTGTCGATCCATCGCGCTTCACCCAATCGCGGAACGCATCCTCCTGCCGTTTGAAGCTTCCGGCGTTTGTTTGTTCCTCTGGAAATTGGGCCATGTCGGAGAAGAGAATTGCGAGCTAATAATTGGTCTAAGTGATACCCTAAAGATCGAAGTGAGCAATTCGGGTTGGCCGAAACGGCTCCAGCTTTTGCTCTATTTTCTCACAATTCCAGAAACTTTTTGTTGATTAGCTGTAACGACAAAAATAGTTCGCGATTACTTCGAAAAAGGCTTGTCACGGTGGTACGAGGCTTGCATACACACAGTGCGTGCATCGTTTTATTTTCCTGGCTTTTTTTTCCGCCTGCGCGCTCCTAATTTCCACAACGGAAGTACGATCCGCAGGCCTCGCTTCCTCAAACTCCCGCTTCTTTTATCGCTCTTTTGATGGCACGACCGGCTCCGCCCGGATTATGCGCCATTATTGGAACATCCCGGTCAGTCATCCTGATGGGGCCGTCGATTCGCGCTTGGATCCCCGCCTGCGCCGCGCTGCGTCGATCGCGCAGGAACGCGCCAATGCGCGCTCGAAAGCCCGTTGCTGGCGCGCCGTCAAAGAAGCGCTCGTCGCTTCAGGCGTGATCAAGTCCTACCCGAAGACGAATTATGCATCGCAGGCCGGCGAAGAACTCGTGCGCGATTTTGGCTTCAAACGTTTGCCGGTACGCGATCAATTCGCAGCGCCAATCGGCTCCGTGCTGGTTTTTGCAGAAGGCAGTAACGGCGCCGGCCATGTCGTGATCCGGACGAAGACCGGGTTCGCGAGCGACTACTGGACGAAGAACCGCTGCAAATATCCGCTGCTCGCTGTTTACGGTAAGTTTTCTTCCTGAAGCGGCCGCTGTTGGCCCTTCAATCTTTCGTCCCGTAGATAGACCATTCCAAGATGGTCGATAAACGCGTCGATCCAGTCCGTTCTTATTTGCTCCTGCGCTTGCTCGAGGGTCATTTGTCGCTTGGCGATCCGACTCTGGAGAACTTCAGTTAGTAATTCTTTCCGGTCCGGGCCGTAAGGTCTGGTCCGCAAGCTCTGCGGCCAAAGATTGTCGATGCTATCGGCGCCGCCCAGTTCCAGCGGGATGAGATGATCGATCTTGAACTGCGCTCGTCTGCTCCAGGGCAATCGATAGCGCGCAAAAAGTTTCCGCTCCATCTGCGGCGTTACGCCACGACGGTCTTCGTCGCCACGCGCGACTCTGCCCGGCGTGAGTTCGGGGTTGGGAAGCAACGCGTCTTGAGCGCGGACGTTTCCGATCAGAACGATCGAGATGAAGAGCACGGCAGAGCAAGTAATTCGGTTGTTCAATGAAGCGCGGGGTGACCTCATAGTATCGCAGCAGCCGGACGTGTCAGACGCACGCCCCAAGGAGCGGCGATTTCCAAATCGCCGTCAGCGGAAAAAACGGGCGGTTACAAACCGCCCTCCTCAACTTCTACTTCAGCAAAAATTCCCGGATGAACTGCACCGTGCTGTAGAATTGAAAGTCGGCGTTCTTCTTCTTCGCAAAACCGTGGCCTTCATCTTTCGCCATGAGAAACCAGACCGGCGTGTTTTGTTTCTTTAATGTGGCGACGATTTGCTCAGCTTCGGTCTTCGGCACGCGCGGATCGTTCGCGCCTTGGACGACAAAGAGCGGCTTCGTGATCTTCTGCGCGTTATTTAACGGAGCCGTGCGCTCCATGAACTCAGCCACTTTCGGGTCGCGCTCGTCGCCATATTCCACGCGGCGCAAATCGCGGCGATAGCTCTCCGTGTTTTTCAAAAAGGTCGCGAGATTGGAGATGCCGACAACGTCCAGCGCGCAGCGAATGCGATCGGCGTAGTTTGAGGCCACGGCCAGGGTCATGAATCCCCCGTAGGAACCGCCGGTCACCATCACCCGTGCTGCGTCCAGTTCGGACCTGGAAGGAATCCACTCGAGCAAGGCTGAGATATCCTTGTAGGAATCCTCGCGCTTCAGTCCGTTATCCAGCTTCAAAAAAGATTTCCCGTATCCCTGCGAGCCGCGCACGTTCGGGAACAGGATCGCGCAACCGAGCTCGTTGATGAAATAATTGTTCCGGCCGAGAAATCCCGGGCGGTACTGCCCCTCCGGCCCGCCATGAATGTTGATGATGACCGGCCGCTTCCCGGGAAATTTGGCCGGATCCGGCTTGTAGAGAAAACCGGTGATTTCTTTGCCGTCGAAAGTTTTCCATTTCACCAATTCCGGTTCCACGAAACGGGCTGCGGGAATTCCGCCAGTTTCGCTCGCGGTCCAGCGCGTGGTCGTGTTTTTGCCGCTGGCTGTCGACCAGGTGTAAACATCCGAAGGCGATCGAGCTCCGGCGACGTTGAAGGCGAGGAGGCTTTGTTTCGGATCGCGATGAAAGTGCAGGCCGGAGATGATCACGGCTGGCAGCGGCGGATTGAACGTCGGCTCTTTCTTGGCGCCGACCGTTACCGTCCCCTGGCCCGCCACAACATCGATCAGGTGGAGCGTGCTCACGCCATTTTCATTGAGCGCGTAGGCGATTTGCTTGCCGTCATGGCTCAAATCCCAACTATCCACATCGAACTTCGTATCCGGGATAAGATAGGTGTGCTTTCCGCTGGCGAGGTCGATATAGGCGAGCCGTTGGAATTCGGATTCGCGATCGGTCGTGACGAAGATCCCTTTGCCATCTTTCGCAAAGAGCGCGGCGGAATAGGCAACCTTTTCCGCGCCTTCCGGCGGACGCGGCGTCACTTCCTTTTTCTCGCCCGTCTGCGCGTCGAAGATCCAGATGTAACTTTCATTTACCGAAATGCCTTCCAGGACGAGCACCTGCTTGTCGTCCGGAGACCAATCGACCGGTTCCCAGCCGCCGCCTTTCACTTCCGCGAGCTTGCGATCGCTCTTCGGCTCGGTCGGCGACTCCACGTAGATATCGGTGTCGGCGCCGTTGCGGCGCGTGGAGGTGTACACGATGCGGTCTCCCCGATTGCTCCAGTTCGGCCCGCTGTTTCGCGATTTCCCGTCGGTCAGCAAGGTGATTTCACCCGTCGCAAAATCGTAGCGGTAGTTTTGGTTGAACTCGTTCCCGCCCGCGCCCTTCGTGAAAATAAAGTATTCGCCTTTGGTGGGCTCGAACGATCCGCCATCAACGCGGTCCGGGAAAAACGTGAGCTGGGTGCGGGCGCCGCCTGCCTGCGTCAAATGATGGAGCTGGTTCGTATCGCCAAAGCGCGTCGTGATCAGCATCTCGGCCCGCGTCGGATGCCAATCCTGCACCGTGGCCGCGCGCGACTCGGTGTAGCGGCCGACCTGTTCGGGCAATTCGCCGGGAACCGGCGGGATGCCGTCGATGACGAGATTATCGCCCGGAGTGAGCGGCGGTTTCGCCGGCGGATCGGCGGCGAATGCGCAAAGCGGAGTGAGAATCAAAGAAGCCAACAAGACGATGCGGTTCATAATAGACAGGCGGATGTTTTCACATTCCGGCCCGTGGATCGAAACAAAAATGCGCCAGGGCATCTGTCCTGGCCATCTTCGCGGTCCCAGTTCACGCAATGGTCAAGCTGCTGGATGAATGCCCGATTCTGCTGAGGGATCGGCGCGCATCTCCAGGTCCGACTGCAGGGCGCGCTCCAGGTTCTCGATGTGTTTGCGCGCGATGGAGACATACTCTGCATCGTCGTCCGGCAAATGGGCCATCTCCCGCACGGAGGCTTCGTCGTGTTCGCGAAAAATTTCCGCGACGCGATGCGCCCGCCGCTCATCCATTCCCAAGTCGCGCAGGGCGTCGATGCTCAGATGGAGCGCGCTGTCGAGGGTCTCGCGGTAAACCTGGTTCACGCCAAGCCGAAGAATTTCATAGGCATGCTGGCGGCTCGTGGCGCGGGCCAGAATTTTGAGGCGGGGAAATTCTCGCCGCACTGTTTCAATGATCTGGAGCGCCTTCGCTTCGTCGTCGATCGCGAGGACGAAAAGCTTCGCATGCCTGGCCCCGGCCGCTTCGAGCAGATCGAGCCGCGAGGCATCGCCGTAGAACGATTTCATTCCGTAACGGCCGAGCATTTCGACTTGATCGGCGTCGTGATCGAGAACCGTGGTGCCGAAGCCATTCGCGCGGAGAAGACGGCCGACGATGTGGCCGAAGCGGCCGAACCCCGCGAGGATGACGGGATTATCGTGCTCATCGATTTCGTCGGCCGGACGCTCGGGCTCACAGGTTTGAAAGAGCGGCCGCACCAGCTTTTCCTCGATGATGAGCAACAGGGGCGCGGTGGCCATGCTTAGCGCCACCGAGGCCACGAGCAGGTTTGCGATCTCCGCGGATAACACGGCGTTTTGGGTGGCGAAAGAAAAGAGCCGCTCTCGGCGAGCACGACTCCGGCGACGAAGGTTCCGAGGGCTGGCGAGAGTCCCAGCTTTTGCATGAGCAGCGCGATCCCCACGACAATGAAGAGGGCCGTGGCCGTAAACATTTCACGCAAGCGCGTGCGGGCGATGAACCGAAAGAAGGGTCGCAGCAAAAAGCGCCTGGCGAAGACGATTGCCGTGACAGCGGCAACGACGAGCAAAGCCTGCTGCCAACCGGGAAGGCTTCCGATCATTCCCGGATGGACCGCGCCCCCCGCAACCGGACCCATCGCGAGCAGCGGCATCAGCGCGAGGATCGGGATCACCGCGATGTCCTGGAAAAGCAGGACGGCAAACGAAGCCTCGCCGCCGGGCGTCTTCATCAGCCCGCGTTCGCCAAGTGATTGCAGCACGATGGCGGTCGACGACATCGCGAGGATCAAGCCCACGGCCAGAGCTGATTTCCACGGCAGACCGATCCAAAGCGCGACAAGGCCCACGGCGACCGCAGTTCCCAATACCTGCAACCCGCCCAGTCCGAGAATCGGTCGCCGCATCTGCCACAACAGCGCGGGACGCAGTTCCAGTCCGATCACGAACAGCATCATCACCACGCCGAATTCGGCGAAGTGCATCACATCGCCTCCGCCATCGACGAATCGCAGCGAATAAGGCCCGATGACGGCTCCCGCGAGGAGATAACCAATCACCGACCCGAGCCCGAGCCGTTTCGCCAGCGGCACCGCGACGATCGCCGCCAGCAAATAGATAAACGCCTGATAAAGTCCGCTGCTCATTGCTTGTCGAATTACAAACTCGCAAAACAGCCTCCATGATTCCAAGCTTGAAAACCATGGCGGACGCCCTCACCCCGATGATGCAGCAATACCAGCGGCTCCGCGCCAGCGTGCCGGCGGATACGCTGCTGCTCTTCCGGCTCGGCGATTTTTACGAGATGTTCTTCGAGGACGCGAAGGAAGCGTCGGGCATCCTGAACGTGGCGCTGACGAAGCGGAACCTCGTGCCGATGTGCGGCATCCCGCATCACGCAGCGGAGAATTATCTTCGGCGGCTGATCAAGGCGGGGAAGCGCGTCGCGATTTGCGACCAGATCGGCGAACCGCAGAAGGGGCAGATCGTGCAAAGGGAAGTCACCCAGATCGTTTCGCCGGGCACGATCGCCGACGTGCAGATGCTCGATGCGAAGCGGAACAACTTCCTCGCGGCGATCTGCACCGGCTCCAAATCAGGCTACGGCTTCGCCTTCATCGATCTCACCACGGGCGACTTCCGGCTCACCGA
>JBEEHU010000021.1:0-13875 GCA_041167565.1 Verrucomicrobiota bacterium
GTCATCCGGAAACGGTCGGTCATGGCCGCGCCTTCAAACCCGGGATCCGTGCGCAACGAGCGCAAAACGCGAACGAAAAATTGCTGGCGCGCTTCGGAGGTCGGGTAATCGCCTTCAAACAATCCCATCCGCGCGCTGTAAACTCCATCTTCGTCGTAGCCGTAGTTGAGAGCGGTTTGGTTTCGAACGGATTTGATCTGGAGCGTGGCGGCGATAAGCAATGTGGCGGTCAACGCAATCTGACCTACGACCAGGACCCGCGTCAGAACGTTAACCAGCCGGCTGCTATTGCCGCGCCCGCCTTCCTTCATTACTTCGGCGGGATTCGCCCGAGAGCTGAGAAACGCGGGAATGAATCCTGAAACGAGCGTCGCGACTAACGTGATGCCGACGGTAAACAGCAGGACTTTGCCGTCGATCGTGAAGCTAACCCAGTAAGGCAGCGGGAAGGGCAACGCGCTGGTGGCGCGAACGAGAAGGCTTACTCCCCAGTAGGCTAGGAAAATGCCAAGCACCGCTCCGAGCACGGCGACGAGCAGGCTTTCCGTCAGCATCTGGCGCACGAGCCGCCACCGCGTCGCGCCGAGAGCTCCGCGAATCGCGAGTTCTTTCGCGCGCAAGGCGGCGCGCCCGAATTGCATGTTCATCACGTTCACGCACGAAATGAGCAGAACCACGATGACGGCGCCGAGCATCGCATAAACAGTCTGGCGAAGTTGCGGTCCAACAAAGGCATTGAGCAGCGGCTGCACGCTCGCGGAAGTGAACTGTCCGTTCGTCTTGGGATTGTCGGTCGCGAGGCGGCGCGCCAGACCGATGAATTCCGCATTAACCTGGTCGAAGTTCACGCCGGGCTTGAGGCGGCCGATCATCTGGACTCCGAGACTCGTGGGATCCCCGCGTTGTTTGAGCGGAAATTCGTTGTAAAGCGGGACCCAGAGCTGTTCCGCTTGCGGGAACTTAAAGTTCTGCGGCATCACGCCGATGATGGTGGCCGCCTTGCCGTTGATCCGGACATTTTCGCCGACGATGTTCGGGTTACCGCCGAAATCGCGCTGCCAGATTTCATAACCGAGCAGCGCAACTTTCTCCGCGCCCGGCTTGTTGTCGTCTGCGGTAAAATCGCGGCCCATGATGGGAGCGACGCCGAGGATCCGGAGGAAATCTTCGGTGACATACGCGCCGGTGTAACGCTGCGGATTGTTCTTGTAGGAAACGTTGATGGTCGAGCCGCTGAGGTAACCGGTCAGGAGCGCGAACGATTGCTGGGCCGCGCGCAAATCTTCGTAATCCTGCGCGGCCGGGATAAAGCCGGCGCCGCCGTTGTTCTGCTGGTTGTTCGCCTGCGGGTCGAGAAGCCCGACGTTCGCCAGCTCTTCTGGGTGCGGGAAGGAGAAGCCGCGGAGCACGAACGCGTTCACGACGGTGAATACCGTTGTCACGCCCCCGATGCCGAGCGCGAGGACGATGGCGGCGAGAATGCAAAATGTTTTCTCTTTGATGAGGACACGGAGACCAACGCGGACGTCTTGGCGAAAAGTATCAAACATATTTGGAGTTAGGGTTGGAGTTGTCGGAATGAGAGACAGCGAAGTTCCTTCCAGAATGAGATGCGTCGGCGGGCTGGAATGGATTCAAAAAATGCGAAGCGAATCGCGCGCGGCGGTCGTGCACGCTAAAAAGACGCCACCGGCGGGAGCTTTTGTTTAAGGCGCCTGGCGGGCAATTCGCCGACCAGCGCGTGAGAACCGCGCCGATCGGAATTAGACGCTGCGTGTATTCGCCTGCTGCGTAATCGACGTGGTGTGCGTCAAGCCGCCGGCCGGAATCGTCACCGGCTGGCGCGCCGCCTGCCAGATCGAAAACACGACGCTGAGAATGAAGACGAAATAGGCGACATTCTCCAGCGCGCCGCGGTCGTTCTCTTCAGAGCGAACGAGCAACGTGTAAGTCGACTCGAAAGCAGGTGCGGGATTGTTTTGGTTTTTCATAGGATCGGGTTGTTTGATGCCCACTCCTATTGCAATGCCCGTGCCACCAATTTCGAAGAGTCATAAAGCCTTAGTCAGCAGGCGATTAAATTTTTCAACCGCGCGCGACTGGTTCATCGGCAGTTTCGTGGTCGGGATTTGTTGTTCCGGTTTTGGGACGATTTGCGAACTGTTTGTGGCTGCGGATCGCTTGCTCGAAAGTGCTCTGGTCGTTAGGCAGAATTTCGTCCGGAAACTTCGCGGCAGAACGGTTCCATTTGGCAAGCCAATCGGGTGAGAGCAATTCATGCCGCGCCGCGTCGGAAGTTTTCAGCGCGGCGGGAGTGAACGCGATTGTCGTCTCGATCTTCTCGCCGGCGTTGCGGCCTTTCGCGACATAAAAGCCGGCGGCAAGTAGGCAGGCGCGATTCGCGGTCGAGCAACTGTAGGTGAAAAGTTCAGCGGCGTTTCCCGCGCACGCTTCGAAGAGACGGCGAAATGCATTCAGCGTCCATTGGTCGGCCGATGTCTTGGTGGAGAACATGTCGTAGAAGATGAGATCGGGCGGGCCGGGAGCGTGAGGCATGGTCTCGAGAAAATCGCCGGGCATCAGCAGCCAGCTTAATCCGGGAAGCTGGCGCGATTGCCAGGAGCCGTCAGTCAAAATTGCGGCCGGCCCGCCGTGGCGCAGGTAAGGAAAATCGCGGTTGTGCCGGAAGGCGAGCCGGAGTGAATCGAGATCGTTTTCGAAACTGACGATGCGTAACGGTCGGATGGGACCAGCAGCGGCCTGCTCTTCGTAGCAGTTGATCGCGGCCATCGCGTTGGCTGCGGCGCCGAGACCGACATCCCAGATCACCAACGGCGCCGCGGTCGCGGGATGTTCCTTCGCATCAAGCCGCACGCGCTCCGCCAGCTTCGATTGCTGGACGTAAAGCGCTCTCGCTTCTTCCATCGGCGCCGTGCGCGAATGCATAATCTCGCCGGAAGAAATCTGGCGGATGCTGGCGAAGCCTTCCCACGCTTTGTGCACTTCGTAGTTTCCGAGCCTTAGCGTCTTTGTTCGTTTCGATTTCTGGGCGCGGATCGGGTTGTCCATGTCCGCCTCATGGAGGAACGCGCGCTTTTCCCGGTAGAGCTCGATGAAGCGATCGGCCAGAATGCTTTCGCGAATCTCGCGCATGAGCTGGTGATAGAAATGGATGTTGTGCTTGCCGAGCAATTGCCAGCCGAGCGTCTCGCCGGTCTTGGTCAGGTGATGCAGGTAAGCGCGCGAGTAGCGCGCGCAGGTCGGGCAGTTGCACGTCGGATCGAGTTTCTCGTCGGAATATTTGTAAACGCCGCGGCGCATTTGCAAAAAACCGCGCGAGGTGAAGACCGCGCCGCGCTGCGCGAGTTGCGTCGGCATGATGCAATCGAACATGTCCACGCCGCGATGGACGGCTTCGAGAATATCGAGCGGCGTCCCGACGCCCATGAGGTAACGCGGCTTATCGCGCGGCAGCAGCTCGGCCGTGAACTCGCACATTTCCTCGCGCTCGCTTTTGCTTTCGCCAACCGCCAGCCCGCCGATCGCATAGCCATCGAACGGCATTGCGCTCAAGGCGGCCGCGCTTTCGCGCCGCAGCTCCGGAAAGAGAGCGCCTTGGACGATGGCAAAGATCGATTGCGGTGAATCACCACGGGCGGCCAGACTGCGCGCCGCCCAGCGATGCGTGATCTCGATCGCCGCGCGCGCGGTCGCTTCATCCGCGGTTGAGGCAATGCAATGATCGAGCGCCATCATGATGTCGCTGCCGATCGCCTTTTGCGTTTCGATGCTGACTTCGGGGCTGAGCAGGATCGTCCGGCCATCGAGATAGCTTTGAAAAACCGCGCCTTCCTCGGTAATTGCGCGCGAATGCGGCAACGAAAAAATTTGGAACCCGCCGGAATCGGTCAGGACCGAACGGTTCCAGCTCATGAAGCCGTGAATTCCGCCGGTGCGGCGAAAGACCTCGGGGCCAGGCCGCAAGAGGAGGTGGTAAGTATTAACGAGGAGGATCTGCGAGCCGGCTTCTTCGAGCGTCTGCGGGAGTTGCGCCTTGACCGTCGCCTGCGTGCCGACCGGCATGAAGAGCGGCGTTTGCACTTCGTTGTGCAGCGTCCGAAACGTCGCCGCCCGCGCGCGCGACCCGCTCGCCTGCGCCCCGAGATTAAAGTTTAACCGCGAGCGATCCATGATCCGATTTGAGCGAAAAGATAATTCACCTTGTCTCAGCTTCCGTTGAGGTGGAACTGTTTCAACTCAACCGACCCAAAGCATTATGAAACGCATTCTCACGAGCACCTTCATTTTCGTCATCGCTCTTTTCGGATTGGCCGCCGCGGCGCGCGCCGATCTCAACTTGCCGGAAGTCAGCCAGCTCGCCGTGATAAAACAACGAGTCGGGTTGACCGATATCACGATCACTTATCACCGGCCGCTCGTGAATGGCCGCAAGATTTGGGGCGTGCTCGTTCCTTATGGCGAAGTCTGGCGCGCCGGCGCGAACGAAAACACCACCATCGAATTCAGCGATCCGGTTTCGATCGAGGGCAAGCCGCTCGCGAAAGGAATCTACGGCCTCCATATGCTGCCGACGCCGGATAACTGGACGGTGATTTTTTCCAAGATGTCGACGGCATGGGGAAGTTACACTTACAAAAAAGAAGAGGACGCGCTCCGGGTGGACATGAAGCCGCACCCCACCGCCGAGACGGACGAGGCGCTCGAGTACGAGTTTGAGGAAGTGAAACCGGACTCGGCCATCGTGACGTTGAAGTGGGAGAAACTCGCCGTGCCGTTCAAGGTCACGGTCAGCGATGCGGAGGCGACGCTGCAAAACATCCGCGGCCAGATGCGCGGGCGCGCGCAATATGAGTGGCAGGCGCCGAATCAGGCCGCGCAGTTTTGCCTGACGAAAAAAATCAATCTGGATGAGGCGCTCAAGTGGGTGGACCTCTCGATCCAGAACGAAGAGCGGTTCGAGAATCTGACGACCAAAGCCGATCTGCTCAAGGCGATGAACAAACCGGACGACGCGAAGAAGGTCTGGGACAAGGCGCTCGAGAAGACTTCGCCGGTGCAGCTCTATTCGTACGGACGCCGGTTGCAATCCGAGAAAAAGGACGCCGAGGCGATGGAAATATTCCAAGCGGTGGCGAAGCGAACTCCCGAGACTGCCTACACCCATTTGTCCAACGCCCGGATCAAATCCGCCGCGGGCGATTTTGCCGGTGCGACCGAAGACGCAAAGAAAGCGCTCGGGATGGCTGTTGCGGATGCGCAAAAGAAAAACATCCAGGGTTTGATCGAGCGGTTGCAGGCGAAACAGGACATCAACAAATAAGAGAAGTTTGCGAAGGTCGCGAAGGCGAGGCGCGCTCGCTGGAGGTCCGTTGCCCTGCCTATGATTTCTGGCCGTCCGCCGATTATTTGGAGAACGCTGGCTTTTCTTTTCTTGAGCGCCGTCGTCGTATCAGCGGTTGAGCCACCGCCGGGAAATTTCCCGGCGCCGATGAACGCCGCGGAGATTCAGCTCGCGCTCCAGAAACTGAATGTGCTCGGTCGCGTGCTCTACATCGCCGCGCATCCGGACGACGAGAACACCAACCTCATGGCGTTGTGGGCAAACGGTTCGCTCTACCAAACGGCTTATCTTTCCGTGACCCGCGGCGACGGCGGCCAAAATCTCATCGGGCCAGAACTCGGCGAACGCCTCGGTGTGATCCGCACTCACGAACTTCTCGCCGCGCGCAGGCTCGATCATGCCCAGCAATTTTTCACGCGCGCGATCGACTTCGGTTTCTCGAAAAGCGCGGAGGAAACTTTACGGATCTGGGACCGGGACAAGATTCTTTCCGACATCGTCTGGACGATCCGTCGCTGGAAGCCGGACGTGATTGTCACGCGCTTCAGTCCCGAGGACGACAAGACGCACGGACATCACACAGCCTCCGCGATCCTGGCGCGGGAAGCGTTCCAGGCCGCGGGCGATCCGAAACGGTTTCCGGAGCAGTTGAGCTCGGTCGAAGTTTGGAAACCGACTCGCCTGGTCTGGAACACGTCGCCGTTCTTTTTTTCCAACCGAAATATTCCATTCGATCCAACCGGGCTCGCGACCCTCGAGGCGGGCGGCTTCAATCCGCTCCTCGGCAAGGCATTTACGGAGATCGCCGCCGCGAGTTTGAGCATGCACAAGAGCCAGGGCGTCGGCAGGCCGCCCAGCCGCGGCGCGCGCAAAGAATATTTCAAGCTGCTCGAGGGCGCGCCGATGACGAGCGGCCTGTTCGATGGAATCGATACGACCTGGGCGCGGGCTCCGAAGTCGGAGCCGATCGCGGAAAAGGTAAAGCAGCTTCTCGCGACATTCGTTCCTGCCGATCCCGCGGCGTCGGTTCCGAAATTATTGGAGCTGCGAGCAGCTCTGACTAAAGGCGACAAGAACGATTGGTTCGCCGTCAAGACCGGCGAGATCGACGCGCTGATCGCAGCATGTCTCGGTTTGCATATCGAAAGCTCGACGACGACCGCCACTGTTTCTTTCGGGCAGACGTTGCCGATCAAGCTCGAAGCGATCAATCGCTCGAAGGTGCCGCTGCAATTGCTCGAGGTGCGGACGCCTGTTTCAGGAGAGGCGCTGCGCCTCGACACGCCGCTCGCGCAAGATCAGTTCGTCGCGAAAGATCTCGCGCCGACATTGCCAAAAGAAGCGTCGCTGACTCAGCCGTATTGGCTGCGCAAACCGGCGGCGCTTGGGACTTTCACCGTCGATGGCCAGAAGTTGATCGGGCTGGCGGAGAATCCGCCCGCGTTTCTGGTGGAAGTCGTCGTGCGGGTCGGCGATCAAGACCTGCGCTATCTCGTCGATACGAAATATCGCACCGTCGATCCGATCGCAGGCGAAGTGCGGCAGGCGCTGGTGATCGCTCCGCCGGTGTTCGCGAACCTCCAGAATCCGGTTTTTGTTTTTGGTGACGACAAGCCGAAAACGATCCAGGTGCGCGTGACGGCTTCGACTGGCGCGGTTCGCGGCGTTCTGAAACTCGACGCTCCCAAAGGATGGAGGATCGAACCGGCATCGTCGCCGGTGGATTTGAAGGCGGCGGACGCTGAATCGTTCGCCGAATTCACGATTCATCCGCCGCCAAGTCCGGGAGAGGGGACGTTGCGCGCGATCGTGACGGTCGATGGCCGCGAATATTCTTTTGCGCGCGAACGGATCTCTTATCAACACATCGGCGTCCAGACCTTGATGCCGCCGGCGGAAGCGAAGATCGTTCGTGCCGATATCCGCAAGAAAGCCGAGGTGATCGGCTTCATTCCGGGAGCCGGCGACGAGATTCCGCAAAGCCTCGAGCAGATCGGTTGCATCGTGAAGACGCTGGATCCGTCGGAAATCACTCCGGAAAATCTGAAGCGTTTCGACGCCGTGGTCCTCGGCATTCGCGCCTACAACACCCAGCAACGCATCGCGAACTTCCAGCCGGCCTTGCTCGCTTATGTCAACGCAGGCGGAGTCGTCGCCGCGCAATACAACACGACGGCCGATCTCAAAACGAAAGAGATCGGTCCGTTTCCGCTCGAGATTTCGCGCGAGCGCGTGACGGATGAAACTGCCGAGGTGCGGATTCTCGCCCCGGACCATCCGTTGTTGAATACGCCGAACAAGATCACGGCCGAAGATTTCAAAGGCTGGGTCCAGGAGCGCGGCCTTTATTTTCCGAACAAGTGGGATGCGGCCTGGACGCCGATTTTGTCCTGCAACGATCCCGGAGAGAAGCCGCTCGATGGCGGATTGCTCGTCGCGAAATCCGGAAAGGGTTACTTCATTTACACAGGCTACGCGTGGTTCCGGCAGTTGCCGGCCGGCGTCCCCGGCGCCTATCGGCTCTTCGCCAACATGGTCTCGCTGCGCGACGCGAAATGAAATGAGCGGCCACGATCACGTCCCGATCTTCGGCACCTGGCGCAACGCCTATTGGTTCGCCGTCGGCGCGTTCGCGCTCGAGGTCGCGCTCCTCTACGCGTTCACTCTCCGGTTTTCGTGAACCGGACCGACTACTTCGTCCTCTTCGCGACGATCCTCGCGATCCCGCTCTACGGTTTGTGGCGCACCTACGGCCATCCGAATCTGCGCCAGTATCTGAAAGGCGATCACAGCATTCGGTGGGGAACAATCGGCCTCTCCGTTCTCGCCACCCAGGCCGGCCCGATCACGTTTCTCTCGATGCCGGGTCAGGCTTACGAAAGCGGCATCGGTTTCATCCAAAATTATTTCGGCCAACCTTTCGCGCTCATCGTCGTCTGCGCGATTTTCGTTCCGATCTTCCAACGCATGAAGGTCTTCACCGCCTACGAATATCTCGGCCAGCGGTTCGACACGAAAACGCGATTGCTCGGCTCGTTTTTATTCCTGGTGCAACGCGGGATCGCCGCCGGCATCACGATCTATGCGCCGGCGATTATTCTTTCGGCGCTGCTCGGCTGGGACCTGAACCTGACCATCTGGCTCGCGGGCGGGTTCGTCATTGCCTACACCGTTTCCGGCGGAACGAAAATCGTCAGCCTCACCCAACGCTATCAGATCATGGTGATCCTCGTCGGGATGGCGATCGCGTTCGGGATCGCGGTGCATCGTTTGCCCGCCGACTTGTCGTTTGGCAATGCGCTCGAGATCGCCGGCAAGATGGGAAAACTGCAGGCCGTCGATTTTTCGATCGATCCGTCGAGGCGCTACACCATTTGGTCGGGCATCCTCGGCGGCTTCTTTCTCTCGCTCTCCTACTTCGGTGCGGATCAATCGCAGGTGCAGCGCTACCTCGCGGGCGGTTCGCTGCGCGCCAGCCGGATCGGTCTCCTCTTCAACGCCATCGTGAAAGTGCCGATGCAATTTCTCATCCTTCTGCTCGGCGCGATGGTCTTCCTCTTTTATCAATT
This sequence comes from Verrucomicrobiota bacterium, assembly GCA_041167565.1. Classification (GTDB taxonomy): domain Bacteria; phylum Verrucomicrobiota; class Verrucomicrobiia; order Chthoniobacterales; family UBA10450; genus AV80. The sequence continues at coordinate 8,932 of JBEEHU010000021.1, forward strand.
CGAAAAGCCCCCGATGTTCTTCAAGCCGACTTATCAGCGCGCGATCGAGCGCGGCTACGACCGGCAGTTGACGGCGTTACAGACGGAATTCGACGACGTCTTCGTCCGCAAACGCGACAGCCTCCAGGCGATGCCGAAAGCATCCGCCGCCGAATCGCAGGCGCTCACGGCGCAAGTCCAGGAGCTCGATGCGAAAGCGAGAACGATCCGCGACAACACCCGCAAGGTCCTCGAACAATCCGGAGCGAGTCCGAAGGGCAAGGACTCCGATTATGTTTTCATTACCTTCGTCCTGCATCATCTGCCGCACGGGATCATCGGTTTGCTCGTGGCCGTAATTTTTTGCGCGACGATGTCCGCGACCTCCGCGGTCTTGAACGCGCTCGGGTCCACGACTGCCATCGATATTTATCGTCCGCTGCTGCGGCCGAAGGCGAGCGACCATCACTATGTTGTCGCCACGAGGTGGCTGACCGCGGCCTGGGGACTGGTGGCGATCGCGGTCGCTTCCTTCGCCAGCCTCGTCGAGAACCTGATCGAAGCCGGCAACATTCTGGGCTCAGTGTTCTATGGGAGCGTGCTTGGACTTTTCCTCGTCGCGTTTTTTCTGCCGGCGGTGCGCGGCTCCGCGGTTTTTTTCGCCGGCGTCATTGCGCAGACACTCGTGCTCGTTCTCTTCTTCACCTCAAACATTGGCTATCTTTGGTACAACGTCATCGGTTGTGGCAGCGTCGTGATCGTGGCTTGGATTTTTCAGCGCACCTTGTTCCGCAACGATTCGCCGCCGGCCGCGCAAACCTGAAGAGGATTCATGGACCAAACGATAATCTGCTTCGGCCAACAGCCGTGCGGGTTTTTCCCGAAGCGATTTCTCTACTCGAAAATCGTGACCGCGCGCCGGCTTCAGCAGGAGATCGGCGGCGAGATTGTTTTCTTCTTTCACGACAGCGATCACGATCCGCGCGAGACGGCGACCCTTTTGCGCGAGCGGCACACCGGGCGCGAGGAGACGCTGAATTTCCAGTTCGCGAGCAAGGTGCAGAAGCAGTTCTCCCCACTCTACGCCAAGCACATCGCGTCGGAATGGCAGGCAAAGACGGCGCGACAATTACCGAACTACGTGGGACCCGAATTGGTCGAACATTTCCAGGCCATCGAAGCTTCGAACGCCGCTGATTTTTGCCGCGATATGTATGCGCGCATGGGGTTGCTGAAGGGGATTCGCGTCGAGCGGTCGAGCGATCCGGAGTTCAGAAAAAAGGCGGCGCAGGTCGATGATTATTTTGTGGACGTGCGCTGGGAAGGCGAAATCGTTCGCGCGCGATACCGCGATGGAAAGCTTCTCCTTCACAAAGGCGGGGACTGTTTCGTGGAGCTTCCTTCACAGCAACACGACGCAACCCAGATCAGTCCGACGCGCGACACGCGTCTGCCTTGGATGCAGTCGGTCATCCATTGCACGCATTACGTGGCTGGCGCCGGCGAGCGCGCTTATCTGAATGAAGCGGACGCGCCCGGGGTAACCTTTGTGCAGCGTGACGAGATTTCCGATTCCAACTTCGCGTATATTGGCGAGTGATGAAAACGCGCCCCATGAAGATCGGGATAACGTGCTTCCCCTTGATCGGCGGCAGTGGAATTCTCGCGACGGCGCTGGGGACCGAGCTAGCCGCGCGCGGCCACGAAGTTCATTTCTTCAGCCATGCGAAACCGGTCCGGCTCGATATCTCCCTGCCGCGAATTCATTTTCATCAGGTCGCCGTGGGGAACAACAGTGTCTTCCCGTGCCCGGATTACACTCTACCGCTCGCGGTCAAAATGGCTGAGATTGGGCGCGCGAAAAGTCTGGATGTGTTTCATGTCCATTACGCCGTGCCCCACGCCACCGCTGCTTTCCTCGCGACAGAAATGATCGGTGCCGACGCGCCGAAAGTCGTCACTACCTTGCATGGAACCGACACCACGCTTCTCGGCCCGAATCCGCAATACCGCGAGGCGATCGAACACGGACTCATCCATTCCGACGCTGTCACGACCGTTTCCGAGAGTCTGCGCGAGCAAACGCAGGCGACCTTTCGCCTGCAAAAGGAAATTAAGGTCATTCCAAATTTTTTCACGCCGAATCCGTCGAGCAGGACCCGCGAAGAAGTGCGGCGCGAACTCGGTGTCGGCGACAATGAATTCCTGGTCGTGCACATGTCCAATCTCCGGCCGACCAAGCGAATTGATTTGCTGCTGGGCGTCATCGCCGCCGCTTCGCATCGCGATCGGATTCGGCTATTGGTGCTGGCCGGCAGTTCTTTCGCTCCTTTCGAACCGCTCCTGGACGAGCTAGGGTTGAGCCACAATGTGATCGTAAAAGAAGATGCAGCCGTCGTGGAGAATTTCCTGCCCGCGGGGGATGCCGGTCTTTATACTTCGGAAAACGAAAGCTTCGGCTTGAGCATTCTCGAAACGATGTTCTTCGGAAAACCAGTCGTCGCTTTCCATATCGGCGGCATTCCGGAAGTGGTGGGTGACGCAGCTCACTTGCATCCGTTCGGCGATGTTGCCGGCATGGCCGCATCCCTCGATGCCCTGATCGAGTCACCCGCAGCCGCGAAAGAGTTAGGTGAGAGAGGTCGCGAACGCGCTAAGACGCATTTCACGGCCGAACGCGTCGTGCCCCGTTATGAGGCGCTTTATCACAAGATGATCACAGCCTAGCGGAGCGCAGCTTCGACCGCCTCGGGAAATACTTCGCCCACTTCACCTTCGATTCGCAGCGAAACGGACGGCTCGTGGTCGTGTTCCGTCGCACCGCGATTGACGATGACGTAAGGAACTCCGCGCTGAGCAGCGAGGAGCGGAAAGGAAGCCGCGGGATAAACAGACAAGGTGGAACCGAGTGCCACGACAAGGTCGGTATCCATCGCGCCTTGTTCAGCCTTTTGGAGGACCTGAGGTTCCAGGTTTTGCCCGAAGCTGATCGTCGCAGGCTTTAGGAAACCGCCGCAGGCGCACAAAGGCGGCTTGCGATTGGCGCGAAAGAATTCGAAGTGCCGCTTTGGATCATCGCGCCGGCGACAACTCTGGCATTCCACCAACAGGTTTGTGCCGTGAAGTTCAACCAGGCGATTCGCACTCGTCCCGGCAAGCGCATGCAGTCCATCGATGTTTTGGGTAACGACTAAGAGAACTTTGCCGGCTTGTTCCAGCCGGACGATCGCGCGATGAACTTCATTCGGCTGCGCCGCACGAAAACCATCCCATCCTTCCAGCTTATAGTCCCAATGCTCGATCCGCGCCGCCTCCGACGTCATGAAATCCTGATAGTAAACCGGTTGGCGCCGAGTCCAGACACCTCGCGGTCCGCGAAAGTCCGGGATCCCGCTCCCCGTTGAAATCCCGGCGCCGGTAAAGATGAACGCCTTGCTCGAAGCCCGCAGAAAATCAGCGAAGGCTGTCAATAAGTGCGCGGCTTGTTCCGATGGCGGTTTCATCGGGAGTTGGACTCGCCTTGAGAAGCTCGATCGATTTCTCTGCCGCCGCGATGGCTTCCTTCTTATTCCCCATCTTCGCCAGGATCTGCGCCTTCTTGTATTGCATGAAATACGCCTTCGAATTCTTTTCGATCGCCTGGTCGACCCATTTCAACGCCTGCGGAAGATCCTTATTTTGGTCAAAGTAGAAGCTGGCTGCGTTGTAGTAGAAGTTAGCGTCCTGCGGCTGCCCGCCCTTCACCGTCTTCTCTATCCCCTGCATCACCTTGTCGACATCGTTCGTCGTCAGTTTCACGGGCACGCGGGTCTTGTCCCATTCGAGATAGAAGGTGGCCGAATTCGCCCGCAGATCATCGAAGCCGATCGTGAAGGTCTCGGCCGCGACCGGCAGGGCTAACGGTTTTGCCGTAACGCGCGCGGCTTCATCCGCCGGTTTGTGATCGGCCAGAGCTTGCGCGTTTAGATTTTTCGAAAGAACCACGGCCCACTCGGTTGCGCCCGGAATCGTGTAGAGGACATATTCGCCGGCTGGGACCTCTTTGTCGGCCAGCTTGAGCGGAGCGCTGGTCTTGATCCTTGTCGGTTGATTCGCGCCCGTGCGCCAGGGTTTATCGAATGGCACGAGTCCGCCGAAAATTTTTCGATCGTTTTTGTTCGGCCGCGAGTAATCCACTTCGACGTCGGTCAAACCGATGCGCTGCTTCAGGACAGCGTGTTGACTGGCTTGGGGAAATTCGACCTTCTCATCGGCGCCAAAGGCGCGGGCTTGAAGAAAAAGAACGGCGAGGCAGATGGCATATTCAATCGCGAAGGTCGTCCTTCGCTTGCTGCTCCAGTTCGATGGCAAAGTGGCAAGATGCATATCAGGCATAATCGAGATCGCCGAAATTAGTGCAAGCCCTCACGGAACCTTGATCTTTTCGACGCCGGCTGCTTCGAGCTCCGAATTCAAGGCGGCGACTTCCTGGGTCAGACTCGGCCACCGCTCCATGACCGATTTCGCCTTGCCTGGGAGGTCCAGTGCGGCCGCTTGAGCTTGCGAAGTCGGTGCCGCGTCCGCCTTCTGCATGTCGCCAAAAAGTCTTTCCACTTTGCTCAGCACATCCAGCTCCAGCGCTTGTCCGGCGCGAACCTGATCGGGGTTGGCAAATTCCTGCAGCTTCTTGATCAGCTCTTCGACCTTCTGCTTGACTGGTTTTTCGCCAGCCTTTTCTTTGGCTTTCTTAAGTTCCGTTGCGAGCAAGGCAAAGTTTTTCCCAATCGGCTTCAGGGCAGCCCGCAAATCATAAAGCGCTTTCGATAACTCGAACTGTTTCGCCAAATCTGCGGCCGTGGATTTTACCCGCGGATCCATTTTCACGGTGAGCGGTTGCGTAAAACTCTTCCCGCTGGCGCTCAGCACGATGGAATAATTGCCGGGCACGACCCAGGGTCCGGTCGGTTGCGCCGGTGTTTTTTGGAA
>JBEEHU010000022.1:0-42302 GCA_041167565.1 Verrucomicrobiota bacterium
GCGTGAAGACGACTTCATGGGGCGCTGATGGCGACGGCGGCGTGTCGATGCCCCCGATCGCCCAAGCGACGTGGATGCGCCCAAGGAAAATAAGGGCGGCGCCAAAAGTAATGCGGATCTTCATCACGATTTCTTCTCGTTCGCCGGAGCGGCCGGGGCCTTCATCGATTCCGGCAGGTACTCGAGCACGACTTTCTTTTTCCCGGTGATGTATCGATTCATGACGTCCTTGATTTCCGCCGTCGTCACCGCCTGGAGCTTTGCCAGATCCGTGTTCACGCGCTTGGCATCGCCGTACACCACGACCGCCTGTCCGAGTGCGCTGGCTTTCCCGTTAAAAGTTTCGCGCTCGAGCAATTTCCCGGTGAGGAATCGAGTCTTCGCCTTATCGAGCTCGGCCTGGGTCACACCATCCTTCAGCACTTTTTCGAGTTCGGTGTTGAGCGATTTCTCGGCGTCGGCGATCGGCTTTCCGCTCGCGAGCACCAGCCGAAAAGCAATCAAACCGAGATCTTCGCGCAGGTCCGTATCGCACGAAACGCTCTGCGCGATCTGTTGTTCGTAAACCATGGTTTCGTAAAGACGGGACGATTCGCCGCCGGAAAGAATCTCTGACACGAGAGCGAGCGCGGATGAATCGTTGTTGCGGATGGAGGGCCCGAGATAAGTGACCGCCATAGCCGGAAGCGGCGCGCGCGGACTGTAGGAAACTTCTCGCTTGTCAGCCTTCCGTGGCGGCTCCTTGACGGTGACCCGCGGAATTTTTCCGGCAGGTTTGGTGGCTGGGCCGAAGTATTTCTTCACCCACGCGTCGAGTTCGTCCTGTTTGAAATCGCCGACGACGATGAGGGTCGCGTTATCCGGCCGGTAAAAGGTCGAGTGAAACGCTTTCACCTCCGGCAGCTTCGACGCGTCCAATTCTTCGATGCTTCCGATGCCCGGACGTTTGTAGGGGTGGACCGCGAACGATTTCTTTTCGATATCGAGATAGAATTCCCCGTACGGATTTGCCCGGATGCGCTGGCGGTATTCTTCCTTCACGACATCGCGCTCGGAAGCGAAATTCGAATCGTTGAGCGCGAGGGCGGACATTCGCTCCGCCTCGGCCCACAAGATCGGGTTCAGATAATTCGAGGGCACCGTCTCGTGATAAACGGTCACGTCATCGGCGGTATAGGCGTTATTCTCGCCACCGATATTTTCGGTCAGATTGTCGAACATATCCGCACTGAGATGCTCGTTGCCCTTGAACATCATGTGTTCAAAAAGATGCGCGAATCCACTCCGGCCGGCCGGGTCGTCCTTCGAGCCGACGTGATACCAAACCTGGACCGCCACGATCGGTGTGGCGTGATCTTCCACCGAGTAAACCTCGAGGCCGTTCGGAAGCGTGAAATGCTTGAACTCCAACGGCGGCACCGTAAGCGCGGGCGGCGTTGGGGAAGGTTCCGCGGCTGCGAGCGCGACGGAAACCAGAAGCAAAAGCGGAGCGGCGACTAAGGAAAGTTTCACGAAAGTCCGATACCGTAGCGAAGTTCCGCGTGCGCGCGAACAAAATGCGCGGGGAATTACGGAAGGAAATGGGCCTGGCTGGGCTCGAACCAGCGACCCTGCGCTTATCAAGCGCATGCTCTAACCAACTGAGCTACAGGCCCGGGGCGGCGGCTCGCCGCGGATGGGAATAGTGATCGGTGATCAGTGATTGGTCAAGCGGCGGAGGGCGAACGCTTGCGGCGGAAAGCCAGGGAAAGCGCAAGGCCAATGGCGGCACCGATACAATCGATCATAACGTCCCGCGCTGTGCCGGTGCGCGATGGAATGAAGGACTGATGAAATTCATCAAGCGCTGCGTAAAGGGCGGCCGCGACAAAAGCGAAGGCGGCGGCGCGCGCGAAAAGGTTACGACCCTCGCGAAAGGCGCGGAAGAGCAGCGTGGCGAGAATCGCGTATTCCGCCAGATGTGCGCACTTGCGAACGAGCAATTGAATCGAAGCGACGGTGGCTTCCGAAATATTTGGATCGATCCAGTGCAGAAATGGGCCGATGAAGCGCGAGGTGTGTTCCGAGGACATGAGGTCGCCAGAAGCCAAAAAAATCAAAAGCGTCCAGGCGATAACCGGAATCCAATATTTCAGAAGGTGGCGCATCAAAAACAAAACCACACGCGGGCCGCTTGTGCTAATTTCGCGACGTGCCCAAACCCAATCTCACCCAACCTCTCATCTTCGAGCCGATTTTTATGGAGCGGGTTTGGGGCGGGCGTCGGCTGGAGTCGCTCTACGGCAAACACTTGCCCTCGGCCGCGCTCATCGGCGAATCGTGGGAGATCGTCGATCGCCCCGAGGCGCAAAGCGTCGTCCATGAAGGTCCGCTTCGCGGAGAAACCTTGCATCAACTTTGGTCGGAACACCGCGAGACGGTGTTCGGCAAAGTCCCGGACGCGCCGCGGTTCCCCATCCTGGCGAAATTGCTCGACGCGCAAGAAAATCTCTCGCTGCAAGTTCATCCCCCAGCGGCGATCGCAGCAAAATTTGGCGGCGAATCCAAATCGGAACTTTGGTATGTTGCCGACGCTGCGCCGAAGGCCCGTCTCTTTGCTGGAGTGAAGAAAGGCGTTACCCGCGCCCGTTTCGCCAAGGCGCTCGACCAAGAAAAGGTGGAGGAGCATTTGCATTCGCTCGATGTCGCTGCGGGCGATGCCATATTTCTCCCCAGCGGGCGATTACACGCGCTCGGCGCCGGCAATTTACTTGTGGAGATTCAGGAGAATAGCGACACGACCTATCGCGTTTATGATTGGAACCGGGTAAAGAAAGGCAGTGCTCCCCGGCAGATGCACATCGAGCAAGCGATGCAGTGCATCGACTTCGATGACCGCGAACCGGCGCTGCTGCAGCCTGTGGGTGAATCGCTCGTCAGGAACGAACTCTTTGAGATCGATAAATGGCTTTTGGGCAGCGAGCGCGAGATCGCCGATGCCGGCAGGTTTGCGATCGTCGTTTGCCTGACCGGCGAACTGAAGTGCGCCGGGCGTCAATTCAAGCCGGGAGATTTTTTTCTTGTCCCGGCGCAGTTGGACGATCGGCTGGTGCGCCCGCTCAGCGAAAATGTGTCGCTTCTGCGGGTGATGCTGCCGCTGTAGCGGCGGTCAATGACCGCCGACTCGACATTAGAGATAATTCGTTCGGCAGTCATAGACCGCCGCTACAGGTCTAAACGTGCAAACCGGCTGGACGGATGTCGCTCTGCATCGGCTGGATGCCATTGATCTTCCAGGAATCGCCTTCCGCGATAAGGCTGTAAAGAAACGAGCGGACGTCGCCGTTCGCGCCGCAAAAAAAGACCTGTACCACCGCGGCTGGCCCGTTCACTCTTACGAAACCAAATTCAATGCGTTGCGTGCCGGTCATGTCGCCATATTCGTGACGGATCATCGCCTCGAACTGCGGCACCGTGAATTTCAGTTGCACGCCACTGGCCGCATGTTGGTAGGCGCTCGAGTAATCGGCTACCCGCAAAGCGGCCAACTGTTTCTCGACGACCGCGAAAAGCTCACGGGGCGCGGGCGGCGGCACCTGCGAACGCACGTGATGAGTCACCACAATCGCGGACGCGCAGAGTGAGAAGAAAAAGAATAGGAGCGCTGCTTTAACTGTCCGCGTCATGGGGAAGTAAACCTTATCAGACGCGTCAATAGCTGGTTTCATGCTCCTACTCCTGCTCGTGCTCGTAATCGATCCGCCCTCCCGTCGATCACGATCACGAGCGCGATTACGAGGGAGAGGTCGCCGTAAGACGCCGGAGATACTGAAACGAGTACAGCCCAGTGCTATGACCATCGCCCCAACGAGGCTGCAGCGCATAACCGCCGATCATTTGCCAGCCAACCAGTTCGAAACTCGACGGCATGTAGCTCACATCCGGCCGCGAGATATTTCCGAGAACATCCGGCTCGCCGCCACACGCGGCGCACGGGCAGGCGCGCCGGAAACGTTCCAACGGCAAATACGATTCCACGCCGTCGTTCCATTGCATGGCAAGCTCGTTGCCGATCAATTGCACATTTTTCAGCTCAAGAGGCATCGTGAGAAATCAAAGCTCGGCCGCATTGCGCAGCCGCGCGGGCGTTCGTTTTCCGAAGATCGCGGTGCCGACACGAACGAGGGTCGCGCCTTCTTCGATCGCGACCAGGTAATCACCGCTCATTCCCATGGAAAGCTGTGGTAGAGCGACCTGGGACTGCGCTGCGAACTGATCGCGCAGCTCACGCAGCGCGACGAAGAATTGCCGCGATGCTTCCGCCTCCGGCGCGAGTGGTGGAATGGTCATCAGTCCTTCGATCGTCAAGCGCGGCAGTTCGAGGAGCGATTCCATCTGCGCGCGGAGCAAGTCTGGCGCGAACCCGATCTTGCTCCCCTCGCCCGCCACGTTCACTTCCAGCAACACCCGTGGATGCAAACCTTCCTCATCCGCGATCCGGTTCATGTCGCGCGCGAGCTCGAGCGAATCGACGCTGTGGAAAAGCTCGAAAAGCGGCAGCGCATGACGAATCTTGTTTTTCTGAAGCCGGCCGACGAAATGCCAGCGCACGGCAGAGGGCAAGAGTGGAATCTTTACTCGCGCTTCCTGGACGCGGCTCTCGCCAAACAATTGCTGGCCGGCGTCGAAAGCAGCGCGAACCTTTTCGGCTTCGTGCGCTTTTGAAATCGCGACCAACTCGATGTCGCCGGGAGATCGTCCGCTTTTTTTCGCCGCGTCCGCGATCTGCGATCTCACGCGCTCCAGATTCTCAGCGATTTGATCCACGGGGAATTGTAGGGCAGGCGCTCCGCCTGCCAATGCGATTATTCTCAGCAAGCGGAGCGCTTGGCCAGTTTCGTTTTCCGGGCAAGTGACAGGCGTGTTGCTTGAGCCGGCGAAGCGTGAAATAGAAAAGCACCGATGCGGCCGTCGACTCCGGGAACTCCAGCAAAACGTGAGGAACGTTCCGCGCTCATCGCCGGGTTCGCCGCCTTCATCACCTGGGGACTCATCCCGGTTTTTTGGAAGCTGCTCAAGACCGTCTCTGCTTACGAAATCATCGCGCACCGTCTCGTTTGGACCACTCTTTTCCTGGTGCTCCTCCTGACCTGGCAGGGCCGGTGGCCGGAAGTGCGCGCCGCCGCTCGGACGCGACGCATTCTACTCTATTGCATCGCCAGCGGACTCGCCGTCTCGATCAATTGGCTCGTCTTCATCTGGGCGGTCAATGTCGGCCGCGTCGTCGAAACCAGTTTGGGATATTTCATGACGCCGCTGATCAATGTCCTTTTCGGCGCGATCTTTCTGCGCGAATGCCTCACCCGATGGCAGTTGATCTCGGTGCTCCTCGCTCTGGTCGGCGTGCTCAATCTCACTCTCGGCTACGGAAAATTTCCGTGGATCGCGATCGTCCTCTGCGTGTCGTTCGGCGTCTACGGTTTGTTGCGCAAAAAATCCGGGACGCGCCCGATCCCCGGCCTTTTTCTCGAGACGACCCTGCTCACGCCCCTCGCCATTCTTTATCTCGTCTATCTGCAACGCGCCGGCGCCTTGACCTTCAGTCGCGCGGATTGGTCACTCGCGCTGCTTCTCGTGAGCACCGGGGTCGTGACCGGCCTGCCTCTGGTCTGGTTCGGGCACGCCGCGCGGCATCTGCGCCTGACCACCCTCGGATTTCTCCAATACATTTCACCAACCGGAAGTTTCCTCCTCGGCGTTTTTCTTTATCACGAACCTTTTACGCGCAATCATCTCATCACTTTCAGTCTCATCTGGGCCGCGATCGCCATTGTCACAACCGAGGCTGTTCATCGCTGGCATTCGGGTCGCGACCGCGCGCCCGCCGCCGTTCCGCTCGCAGATCCGGCCCATTGACTCTGCCGCTGGGTTTTCTTTTGCGGCTGAGATCGCTTATCGTAGCGCAATCAAATGACCGAAGACGATTTTCAATACGCCATCGAGAACACGCGCGTCATCCTCGCCCCGGAACGCCAGATCGCGAGCTTCGGCACCACCAGCTTTCGCTTCTATCTCATCTCCGAGCTGATGGACCAGGTGAATGAAATCCGGGTGCGCGATGGGCGCATTCATGCCGAACGTCCGCAGATCCTGACGCCCGAACATTATTGCCGGCTGCTGTTGGAAGGCTTCGGCGAGAAGGCTGAGAAATACGTCGAACAACTGCGCGAGCGCACGCGAGACATGGCGGTGCTTCGCTACGGATTTCAGTTTCGCAAAACGGACGTGGTTGAGAACACGGTGCGCGACACCATGGAAGCCGTGATCGAACGGACGAGGCGCCGGGTCGAGCACTCCGAAGAACCGCTCAGCGCGGTCATTCAGGGTGTCGACGATGCCTGGGAAGTCTGCCTGCTAAAGTTCACGATCGATCTGATCGAACGCTCGAGCGGCGGCAATATGGGCGATTTCCGTCGGCGCGGTTTGGTTTGAAACTGTAGAAATCATGAGCTGGCGGCAGTTGGCAATTTTTTCACTCCTGTTCGGTCTGAGTTACGCGCATGCCGCTGAACTCGTCCCGAGTCCGACTCCGAAGCGCGGTGAATTGATTGAGATTCCTGCAGCGCCCGTGAAGGGCTTTCATTTCCCTTACCTGCTCTTCCTCCCGGAATTGGCTGAAGGAAAACGATATGATTATCTTTTGGTTGAACCGAACAACACCGGGCACACGAGCGATGATCTGGAGGTGCATCACGCCGCCGCCATCGCGCTCGCCCGCGACAGTTCGGTCGGCAACTTCGTGGCCAAAAGAGTGGGCGTGCCTCTTCTGGTCCCTGTCTTCCCGCGTGCGAGCAGCAGTAACAATATTTACACCCACTCGCTCGATCGCGACACGATCCTAATCACCGACGGACCGCTTCGCCGGCTCGATCTGCAACTTCTCGCCATGATCGCGGACGCGCGCCCGCGCCTTGAATCGCTGGGCCTTCCGGTGAACGCAAAAGTTCTCCTGAACGGCTTCTCAGCCTCAGGATTATTTGCGAATCGTTTCGCGTTCCTGCATCCGGAAACGGTTGCCGCTGCCGCGATCGGCGGCGTCAACTGCTTCATCATGCTTCCGGTCGCAGAGTTGAAATCGCATTCCCTCAACTTTCCGCTTGGAACTGCCGACCTCGAAAAGATCACCGGACATCCATTCGATCGCACGGCCTATCAAGCAATCCCGCAATTTGCCTATATGGGCGCCGATGACACGAACGATGCCGTCGTTCACAACGACGCCTATTCCGAAGACGAGCGCGCTCTGATCTTCGCGTTGCTGGGCCGCACAATGATGCCCGATCGCTGGCAAGCAGTGCAGGGAGTCTACGACACGCAAAAGATTCCGATCACATTTAAGACCTATCCGGGAATCGGGCACGGAACGAACGGTAAGATCAACACCGAGGTCGCGGAATTCTTTCGCGGTGTGATCGAGAAGCGGTAAGCGCGCGAATCAGCGCGTCGCCGATTTTTTGTAGCGCCGCATCAATTTGAAAAACCGGATGGTGTCGCGGACGGGATGAATGCTGCTGACCTCGTCTGAGTAAACTGTGCTGATCGGGACTGACGCGATGCGGCAGTGTTTGCGGCTCGCGAGAATGAGCATCTCGGTCTCGTAATCGAAGCGGTCCGCGCCGCCGAGTAAATCTGGAATCAGGCTTCGGTGCACCATGCGAAAGCCACATTGCGTATCCGGAATCTGCCGGCCGCATAGGCGGCTGATCTTCGCGCTCATGTAACGATTCACCAGGCGGCGCACGAGAGGCATCTCGCGCACATCGTTCATCCGTGTGCCGACCAGAAGCTCGGCCCGGGTGGACGAAGCAGCCTCCAAAAAGCGCGCGATCTCTTCCGGCAAATGCTGGCCGTCGCCATCGAGAATCACTGCGTAAGCGAAACCGCGCTCGAGCCAGTGGCGCAGACCGGTCTTGATCGATTCGCCCTTACCGCGATTTTGTGGATGAACAATGACGTCGGCGCCCGCAGTGCGCGCGGTCTGTTCGGTCGCATCCGTTGAACCGTCATCGATTACGACCACGTGATCGAGCTGCTGCGCCGTTCGCCGCACGACATCGGCGATGTGCTTCTCTTCGAGATACGCTGGGATGATCGCCGCGACCGTAGTGCGATCAATGGCAATGGCGTCCGGGAGCGCCGCCATTGTCAGCGGACGACCGGATGAAAGTCGGCCGCGTGATAGGAACTGCGCACGAGCGGACCGGAGGCCACATGGTCGAATCCCTTGGCGCGCGCGATCTCGCCATAAGCATCGAAACGCTCCGGCGTGACGAACTCGACGACCGGCAGATGCTGTGGAGTGGGCCGGAGGTATTGGCCTAACGTGAGGACCTGGCAGCCGATCTCGCGAAGATCGTCCATCGTCCGGAAAAGTTCCGGCTCCGTTTCGCCGAGGCCAAGCATCACCCCGCTCTTGGTCACGATCTTGGGAGCGATCTCCTTCGCTTTGCGCAAGACATCGAGCGAGGTCCGATATTTCGCACGCGAACGCACCACGGGAGTCAACCGTTCCACCGTCTCCATATTGTGATTGAAGATATCGGGCGCGGCGTCGAGCACGATCTGGATGCACCAATCCTGCGCGTGAAAATCGGGAACCAGCACTTCGATGACGACTGAGGAATCCATCGCGCGGATCGCTTCGATCGTGCGGGCGAAATGATTCGCGCCACCATCTTTCAGGTCATCGCGCGCGACCGCAGTGACGACCACATGTTTCAAATCCATTCGTCGCATGGCCTCGGCGACGCGTTGCGGTTCGTCTTCTTCGAGCGCGAATGGTTTGGCCGTCGTCACCGCGCAGAATCCGCAGGCGCGGGTGCAGCGTTCGCCCGCGATCATCATCGTCGCGGTCCCCTGGCTCCAGCATTCCCAGCGGTTCGGGCATTGCGCGCTTTCGCACACCGTGTGCAAACGCAGATCGGAGATGAGCGCCTTGGTGGAAAAGAAAACCGGGTTCGAAGGCAATCGAACTTTGATCCAGGGCGGCTTTTGCGACTGGTGCAATGCCGGGTCGATTTTCACGCAGGACATTAGGGAAGAAAGAGTGACATGTGACGAGTGACAAGTGACAAGTTATGACGCGCGACAGGCTCCTCTCGGCACTCGTCACATGTCACTCGTCACTGCTTCAAAGCTTCGTCCGGCCGGACAGCGCTTGGTAAAGCGTTAGCTCGTCGGCGGATTCCAATCCGCCGCCAGCGGGCAGGCCGTGCGCGATCCGGGTGAGCGGGACGGAAAATGGCTTCAGCAGTTCGACGAGATAATTCGTGGTCGCTTCGCCTTCGACGTCGGCCGCGAGCGCGAGAATGATTTCGGAAAATTTCTCGGCCTGGACGCGGGCGACCAATTCCTTGATTCGCAAATCGTCCGGGCCGACGTGGTCGAGCGGCGAAATGCGGCCGCCTAACGAATGGTAACGGCCGCGGAACGCGCTCGTTTTTTCCAGCGGAAGAATATCGGTCGGTTGTTCCACCACACACAGGAGGTCGGCGGCGCGCGAGGTGTCCGAGCAAATCACGCAGATCTCGTTCATTGTGAAAAATCCGCAGCGCGGACACGGGCGCACGGTTTGCCGGGTCGCCATGATCGCCCGCGAAATATTTTCCGGCCGGTCTCCCCGGGCCTGGACGATCCAGAGCGCGATGCGTTCCGCGGAGCGCGGACCCACGCCCGGCATCTGGCGCAATTGCGCGATTAAATCCCCGATCGCGGAGGGATATTCCGTTTTCCTCAAAGCCGGCTGCCGCTTACTCGTCCAGCGGCGTGTTGGTCAATTGCAAGGCGAGCGGCTCGAGCCGGCGAAGATACAATTGAAGGGGCCGGTCCTCTTCGCCCTCGGGGCCGCGCGCGTTTTGAAATTGCGAGTACGCTTCCGCCCAGCGCTTTTCGCGGTAAAGCACCACGCCGTTCCAGAAGGCATCGCGCCGGCTGATCACTTCGCGTGAGGCGTTCAGCGCCAAAGCCACCGGTTCGTAAATTTCATGCCGCTCGCGCACATCCACTCCGCTCAGGAAATCGATGGGCCGGGCGACGAGAATTTTGCTGGCCAGCTCGAAGGTGCGCGGGCCAAGCAGGACCCGCGAACCGTAAAAGCGATTCGCGATGCAGAAACGCCGGGCCAGTTCCACCGGCTCGCCGGTCGCAAGCAGGTTCCGTTGCCCGTTATTCTTGACCGGCGCCATGATCATGGTCCCCGAGCTGACGCCGGCATGAACACCGGCGATCCGCAGCGGCTCAATCTTGCTCGATTTATTGGCGGCCGAAAATGATTCCGTCAACGCCATCGCTTTGCGCGTCGCTTTTTCGGCGTGCTGCTTGTCGGCTTCCGGGTAACCGAAAATAGCTACGATCCCTTCGCCGCCGGCCGATTCAATGTAGGCGCCGCTCGCCCGGAATGACTCAACGGCATGCGCGATAAATCGTTCCGTGATTTCGGCGAACATCGCCGGCTCGCATTCCTCCGCGAGATCGTGCTTGTTCGCGAGGTCGCAAACCACCGCGGTCACTTCACACGCGCGCGCTCCGGAATCCCCCGCGCCATCGCTCCGTCGCGCCCGAGCCCGCGGTTTCTCCACAATGACTGGCGCGGGCGTCGCGACACTTGCCACGGACGCGACCTCTGGAATCGGCTTTGGTTTCGGCGGACGCGAGCGCCGCTCCTCCAGGTAACGGACGAACCAGAGATATCCTAGCGGCGCGAGAAAACCGAGAGCGGCAGCCAAAAGGGCCGGCAGTGGCTGGAAGAAAACGTGATAGAGCGAACAGACCCAGGCCACTCCCACCACTTCGACAAGCAAAATCCCCACGATCCAACCCAGACGCGATCGCCGCGAAGTGGCGAGGGTCAGCCACGCGACGCCGAGGGCGAGCGCAAAAACGATGAAATATTGCCAGCGATCGCCGATTAGCTTCGTCGCCGATCCATCGCGGGAAAGAAGATCGGTGAGCGCCAGTTCCGGCCGCAAGAGCCAGCCGCTCAAGTGCAGACCCATGACGATGCCGCCAGCGACCAGGCCAATGATCAGGGCTGAGACAAGCTGGCGTTTCATTTAAGGATTGCTCTCAACTTTTTCCGCCGGCGCAAGTGGATAGTGAGACTGAACTACGAGATCGCTCAAGAACTTATCGGGCGCATCAATCGCCGCGCGATCAAGCACAAACGTTTTCTGGCCGGTGTTTTTCTGGATGAGGCTTAGGCCGAACTGGTAGTCCTTGAAAAGATGGGCGCACAGTTCCTTCATTGTCATCCGTTCGGCATGGGCGCGTTCGAGCAGGCGCGCGATCGCAGAATCGTCGAAGACAATTTCGAGGCCGTGCTCGATGTGAAATTGTTCCGCGAACGCGCGCGCATTTTGCTCGAGCGCGGCGTCTTCCTGTTTGTGGCCTTCGGCCATCAGACGATCGAGGACCTTCTTCGGCTCGCGCACCACTTCGGCAGAGACGCGCAACTGGCTTAGCCCGGAACCCGCCAGAAAATATTTATAATCCCGGAACAATTTCTCCCAGACGGTTAGCAAACCGCGCGCGCCGGTTTTCTCCTTCGCGGCCGCCTCCGCCATCAAGCGCAAGGCATCATCCTCGAAACTGATTTCGATTCCGTAGGCGCGGAAAGCACGTTCGTATTGCCGGAGAATGCTGCCCTCCGAAAATTTCATGATCTGGTAAAGATCGTCCGCCACCAGTTCCTCGCAGACGACCCGCACCGGCAGTCGCCCGATGAATTCCGGCTCGAATCCGTACTCGATGAAGTCCTGGGTCGTCACGTATTGGAACAATTCGTTGTCCATCACCAGCCGCGGCTCGGCGTTAAACCCGATCTGGCCCTGTGCCAGCCGCCGCGAAACCTGCTGCTTCAAGCGCTCGAATGCCCCGCTCACGACAAAAAGAATGTGACGGGTGCTGATCGTTTCCCGCTTCACCTTGCCGCCGCGTTTCTGGAATTCGAAGGCAGCCTGAAGTTGCGCCTGGAGATCGTTCGCGCTCCGCAACGGCACATCGGTCTCTTCCATTAACTTCAGCAACGTGGTCTGGACGCCGCGCCCGCTCACATCGCGCCCGACCAGATTCCCAGCCGCCGCGATCTTGTCGATCTCGTCGATATAAATGATGCCGAACTGCGCGAGCTCCACATCGCCATCGGCTTTGTCGACGAGCTCGCGAACGAGATCCTCCACGTCGCCGCCCACGTACCCCGTCTCGCTGAACTTTGTCGCGTCGGCCTTCACAAACGGCACCTTGATCAGTTCGGCGATGTGTTTGATCAGGTAAGTTTTCCCGACGCCCGTCGGACCCACGAGGATGACGTTTTGCTTCGAGTATTCCGTTTCCTGCGCGCGCGCCGCATCTTCCTTTTCCAGCCGTCGCAAATAATTGACGTGGTTGTAGTGATCGCAGACTGCGATGGAGAGGACCTTCTTTGCTTCATCCTGCTTGATCACAAACCGGTCGAGATGTCCCTTGATGTCGCGCGGCAAAAAATCGAAGACGAACTTCTCGTTGTGGTCCCGCGGCGGTTTCTCGTCCCCGCCCGCTTCCGCGGGGTCCGGCTCGGTGTAAGTCGCAAACGAGACCTTGTCGCCGAAGTTCGTTTTCATGAATTCGGCAAGCTTGGATTTTAATTCTTCCGGTGAAGGAAATGGCGGATTTTGGGTCATGATGAGCACTCGCGGCAAAAGCGGCGGGTCGGAAGCGGGTAACTTAGCATCGTGGATTCGAGTGTAAACCTGGGGGCAGCGTTCAATGTTGGTTTTGGATTTGCGGGGTAACGAGGCCGTTACCATTGCGCATTTGCCACTTGCTGGAAGCGGCTGTATTTTGTCCGCATGAAACGGTTATTACTGGGTGTGACTATTAGTGCGCTGGCTCTCGGCTCTGCCGTGGCCGATCGGCCTGAGGTCGAGCTGAAAAGTCAGAAAGATAATGCCGACTACGAGTACGTCACCGTGACGGGCTCGCATCTGAAGCAACGGATAAGCAAACGCAACATCATCACGACGACGCGGCACGGCAACGTCCTGACGATTGACCAGAAGGAGATGCAGCGGAACGGTAATGGACCGCTGGCAGATCAACTCAGCCGTTATCCGGGCGTTCAGGTCAGCGGCGGGCACTAAGAATCGGCATAGGCAAACGATTGAGACTTGTTTCCACGAGTCCTCGGCCGATTTGTGGCGCGAAACGACGGGGTCGACTACCGCTTTGCCTGGCCATGCCGGCCCTAATCAAACTTGAGGTCGGACGCGAATCTTCGCGCATGCGGCTGGATCGCTATCTGGCCGCCACGCTCCCGATCTTTTCTCGCGCCCGTCTGCAGACTTTGATTCGTGCCGGTCTGGTCAGGCTAAACGGACAGACAGCTCGCCCCCGCGATCTCGTTCGCGCCGGCGATGTCGTCGAAGTCGAAGAGCCGGCGATGGAGAAAATCGAAGCGCAGCCGGAGGCGATAGCTTTGGAGATCCTGTTCGAGGATGATGACTTGTTGGTGCTGAACAAGCCGGCGGGATTGGTCATGCATCCAGGAGCGGGTCATCCGCAGCACACGCTGGTCAATGCTTTGCTCGCGCATTGTAAGAATCTGTCGGGCATCGGCGGTCGCGAGCGTCCTGGAATCGTTCATCGTTTGGACAAGGAAACGAGCGGGTGCCTCGTGGTCGCCAAAAACGACGCGGCCCATCGTGATCTATCGAAGCAATTTGCCGCCCGCACGATGACGAAGATTTATCTCGCGCTCGTCGCCGGAACGTTACGCAAGAATACAGGCACGATCGATAAAGCGATCGCCCGTCATCCAGTCCATCGCCAACGGATGAGCATCGCCGCCCGGCAGGGCCGGTCCGCGCGCACGGAGTACACGGTGCTGCAATCCGGAAACGACATGAGCCTATTGGAGTGCAGGCTGCATAGCGGCCGGACGCATCAGATCCGCGTGCATCTCCATCACCTCGGCCATCCGGTCCTCGGGGATAAGTTATATGGAGGAAAGCGTGCCGGAACTTTCGCGCGCCAAATGTTGCACGCGTGGAAGCTGGCGTTCAATCATCCGCGCACGAAAGCGCTGATGGCTTTTGAAGCCCCCCTCCCCCCCGATTTTTCCGAAGCAATGCGGCAGATCGCTCCAAGTCGCTGAGCGAAGAACTCACACGACGGTCACAAAGGCTCACAAAGAATTTTCCCGTGGCGCCCTTTGTGTCCTTTGTGTGAGGCCGAAAAATATCGCGGAGACGAGCACCGGCACGATGATGATTGCCCGCATCCAAGGCTCGGCGTGCCACGGCAATCTGAAGAGCCGCTCGTTCCAAAAGAGGAAATAGGCGAAGAGCGTAATCGAAAGAACAAACCAAGTCCGGGCGCGCCGCCACGCCGCCAACGGCAAGATCCAAGTGCAATACCAGGGATGGAAGACCGGCGTCAGAAACAGGGCCGTGCCGAGCGTCCAGATCAGACCGCGCTTCCAATTGCGCCAGAACAAAAGCGACACGGCCCCAACGCTGATGATCAGGATGACGTTGTAATGATAATTTTTCTGGTGCGGGTTCGCCCAGACGGTGTCTTCGATGAGCCACCAAAAAAGATCGTTCAGCCTCGTCACGTGAGCGAAGCGGCCTAACGACTCCAAGATATCGATCCTCGGATAACCGTAAACCAGGCTGAGCAGGGCCGGAATGCCGACGCTCACCAGCAGGGTGATGGCGCGCCATCCCAGAGCGAAGACGCAGCTCCCAAGAAGCAGAAGTGGAACGAGTTTTACGGAAATGGCGATACCGAATGCGGTCGAGGCCGCTAAAGCCAAGAGCCATCTCTGTCGTGATTGCGTCGCTGTTTCAACACGCGTCAGAAAAAGAACTCCCGCCATTAGCGGCAAGATCATGAGGCTATCGAAGTGGGCGGCCCCAGCGAAGCTGTAAACCACGAGCGGGTTCCACGCGTACCAGGCCGCGCTTGCGTAACGCGAGGTCCCCCCTAACAAACGCAGAAGGACCGCAATTGTCGCGATGTCCGCGGCGGCAAAGGTCAACTTGTAGAAAAGCGGGCTGTCCGAAATCCGGCTCATCCCGGCAAAGATGATCTCGGCGCCGGGTGGATAGATCGCGCGAAAATCGCGATGATTTATTTTTTCCCAGGCTGGATATTGCGCCCGGACTGCTTCGAGTTGGGGATCGTCCGGCGCATTGACGTAGGGATTGAAACCGGCGAGCTGGATTTTCCCCTCCCATTGATACCGCCAAAAATCGTCGCCCGGCGTCAGCGGCAGCGCAACCACGCGCAAGACCACCACCACCGGCCAGAAAAGCAGAGCCTGCCAGCGCAAAGCCGAGGCAGCCTGAGTTACCTTTCGAAACTCCGTGATCGCGACGAAGTAGGCGATCCCGCAGAGCGTCGCGGCGGTGACGAATTTCACCGGCATTTCCTGCAGCGTCCAATCGTCGAACCAGTTCAATGAAGCGCAGAGGAGAACCTCCGCGGTGAGCGCGATCGAGAGACGGAGAAACTTCGGCCAGCGCATCGAAGCAGATTTCCTTATCCCAGCTCAACGGGTGCGGAAGTTTCGTCCGCAACCGTTTTTACCTTTGCGACCGACCGCGGAATCCGCCGCAGGCCGGCGCGGTAGGCCGCCAGGTCCACCAGTTCCGCGACTCGCGATTTCAACCGCCGCGCGCGCACGCCCAGGAAAAGAAGAAAGAAAAAGTAAATCAACAGCAGCCAGAGATCGAAGTGGCGCGCGTGCAGTTGGTGATAAGCCATGAGGGAAAGGACGATGAGATTGATGATCACCGTGGTGGTTACGAACCGGTAGCTCAGCCCGGCGCGCGTAAGGCACTTCGGGCCGCCGTGATATTCCGTCACCGTCTGCAACGTGATGCTCCACCAGAAGTTTCCGTAAATCTGAATGTCCCACTCGTTCCAACCCGTGTCGGTGGAATAGCGCCAGTCTTCCTCGTTCAGGAGAGTAAAAATCGAGCCGAGCAAATGATGCCGATCAAAGCCTTCCTCGCTCCAGTAGCTGCGCTCGCGCAGACTGCTGGAAAATTCCGCGCCGCCCGGCAGCTCTTCGTGCATGCTGATGACCGCCCGCGGCGTCCGTTTGAAATGAAGCCAGGTGAAATAGCGCGACCATCCGCGGACCAGCGGCTGGGCGAACGCCAGGAAGGTGACGAGGAGGCGCGCCGCGATCGTGTCGAACTTCGGTTCGATCCGCGCGCGCAACATGTAGGAGATCGCCACACAAAGCGTTCCGCCAAACATCAGGTAGGGAACAATCCGCAAATCCGGCAGAAAGATTCCGAGCCCGAAAAGAAAAACGGTAAGCGCGAACCATTCGATGCTGCTGAGGTAACCGGCGACCTCGGATTGCGGCGTCGGATAGATAGATTGGAAAAAACCTTCGCCGAACGCGCCGTGATAAATGATCGGCCGGTTAATGAACCAACTGAAGCGCGGGGTTCCGTAAATCTGGCCGCGCCACTTGGCGGTGCCGGTCGGGCCGAAGAAAATCAGATGCTTGAAGCGCAGCATCGATTCCGCTTCGCCATATCCTTCCTGCTGTTTGCGAAAGGCGCGCAGGGTAAACCGCCGATGGTGCCAGACCACCGCCGTGGGACTGAAAGCGATTTCGTGACCTGCCTGTTGCACGCGCCAGCAAAAATCGACGTCGTCGCCGGCCTTGTGGTATTCGGGATCGAAGCCGCCCACATTCTCAAACACCCAGCGATACCACGCCATGTTACACCCGGGAATGTGCTCAGCGACCGTATCGGTGAGGAGAACATGGCTCGGCCCGCCGGGCGCGGCCGCGACGCAGGCCTGCACCCAATTCTGAGCCGGCGGCGAAACGTTCGGCCCCCCCACCCCGGCGAACTCCCCGCTCAAGAGCGTGCTCAACAAATAATAGAGCCAATCCGGATCGGCCATGCAGTCGGAATCCGTGTAGGCAAAAATTTCGCCCTTCGCGATGGCAGCCCCATGGTTCCGGGCGTGGCTCAGACCGTGATTGGTTTGATAAACATAACGGACGTCCGGGAACCCGGCCGCGATTTCGCGCGTCTTATCGGTCGACCCGTCGTCCACCAGAATGACCTCGTAATGCGGATAATCGAGTTTGCCTAACGACTCCAAACATTCCGCCAGAGTTTTCCCTCCGTTGTAGGAACAGACGATCACGGAGACGAACGGATAACTCGGCAGCGGGCGGTGCGGAAGCGCAGCGTTGTCCTGCCCGAGCTTCTGCCGCAAGGTAAAGAAGGCTTTCTTCGGTTCGCGCGCCCGCGTGACAATTCCGAAGGCCCAGTCGCTGATCTCTTGGCCGCCGGTAAACCATTCATCGGTCCAGGTGAAGAAAATGGTTCCGGCCAGCCCGCACTTCACCACGCTCTCCGTGTGCCAGCCGAGCAGGTGCGCCTGTTCCTCCTGCGTGTGACGAATCGTGTCCATGCCGAATTCACCCAGAATGAGCGGGCGATCTTCCGACAGATTCTGGAGCCGGAGCAGATAGCGCTCGAAGGCGTTTTGATCGTGCAGGTAAACGTTGAAGCAGGAAAAATCGCTGTTTTGCGGCAGAAGAAATTCGGTGGGCGGATAACTCGCGTAGGAAAAGAGAACGTTCGGATCGGTTTCGCGTCCGATCCGGATCAGATGCTCGACAAATTCCGTGACGCGCCGCACGCCGAGCCAGCGCACCATCGTGCTCGAGATTTCGTTGCCGACGAGATAACCGAAGATCGCAGGATGGCCGCGATTTGCCGCGACCGCTGCCCGAACGGCCTCGCAGATTTCGTCGCGGGACCGTTTCTTCCGGAGAAATTCGACATGCTTTGCCCAGGGCACGGTAATCAGCGCCCGCATCCCGGCCGCGGCGCAGGAATCGAGGAACCAACGAGGCGGGACATGATAAATGCGAATGACGTTCAGCCCAATTTCGCGCATCTGCGCGAGGTCGCGTTGGACCTGATCGGGAGGACCAAGGTAATGGCCCTCGTTGTCGGGTTTGAAAGGTCCGTAGGTAACGCCCTTGACGAAAAATTTTCGGTCCTCTTCGAAGAAAAATTTCGCGACCGCGCGGATCGGACCCGAGGAAGGCGAGCTCACAGCGGAGCTTCGATAGTCCAAGCCACGGGGCGACGCAAAGCTTTATCTGGAGCAATCAAGGAGCGGCTAATGCTTCGCGCACGACGGCAGCGGTTCGCTCGATGTCATCCGCAATATGCGCCGTGGATAGGAATCCGGTTTCGAATTGGGACGGCGCGAAGTATACGCCCCCGTCGAGGCACGCTTTGAAATACTGCGCGAACTTTTCGGTGTTGCTGCGTTTGGCGCTGGCCAGGTCAATCACCGGTTCGGCGGTGAAGAAAAGGCAGAACATCGAGCCGACCCGGTGAAATACCCACGGCAACTTGAGGTCGCGGAGCGTCGCGGACATCAATTCCTCGAAGCGCGCTCCTGCCGTCTCCAGCAATTTCCAGCCATCGATGCGATCGAGCTCCCGCAGTTGCGCGAGGCCGGCAGTCATCGCGAGCGGATTTCCGGAAAGCGTGCCGGCCTGATAGACCGGACCGGCTGGCGACAGATAGTCCATGATCTCGCCGCGGCCGCCGAAAGCGCCCACGGGTAATCCGCCGCCGATGACTTTGCCGAGCGCAGTCAGATCTGGCCGAACACCGAAGAGCTCCTGTGCGCCGCCGCGCGCCACGCGGAATCCGGTCATGACCTCGTCGAAGATCAGGAGCGCACCGTGTTTCTTGCATTCTTCGCGGAGACTTTGGAGAAAATTGTCGCGCGGGAAATACAATCCCGCATTGGCCGGGATCGGTTCGACGATCACGGCGGCGATGGTGTTTGGATTTTCGGCGAAAGCGGCCCGCACGGCGTCGATGTCGTTGAACGGAAGTGAAATCGTCAGCGCGGCAAAATCCGCGGGGACACCGGCGCTGTCGGGTCGGCCGTGGGTTAGCGCGCCACTCCCTGCTTGCACCAACAATGAGTCCACGTGGCCGTGATAACAGCCTTCGAACTTGATGATCTTGTCGCGGCCGGTGAATCCGCGCGCGAGGCGGAGGCACGACATGGTCGCCTCGGTCCCGCTGTTGACCATCCGCACTTTTTCGATCGAAGGAACCCAGCCGCAGATGAGCTCAGCCATTTCCACTTCGAACGGATTGGGGATTCCGAAGCTGACGCCGCGCGCAGCCGCGGCGCGGACTGCTTCCACCACAACCGGCGGAGCGTGGCCGAGAATGGCCGGGCCCCACGAGCCGACGTAATCGATGTACTCGTTGCCATCGACGTCCCAGATTTTCGCGCCTTCCGCGCGCTCGACGAAGAACGGATCGCGGCCCAGACCGCGGAAAGCGCGCACGGGAGAATTCACACCCCCGGGAATGCGCTTCAGAGCTTTGGCAAATAATTCAGACGAGCGCGAGGTCATGGCGAGCCGGAAACGTCCAACGTCCAACGGCCAACGTCCAACGTCCAATTTGGGAGACTGCCGCCGCGTTGACATGGAGATTCGGCGCTCCTACTCTCCCGTTCGCGATAAAGGGCGGGGTAGCCAAGTGGTAAGGTCGGGGTCTGCAAAACCTCTATTCGCGGGTTCGATTCCCGCCCCCGCCTCCAGTCCCACGCGCGGTCTGATCAGAAGCGGGGCGTTGATTCGTCGCGCCGGTTCGATTGATTCGCTCCCGCTCGCTCACCCCTTCGGGGCTTCGTCGATGTCGCTCGGCTGCCGCCGGCTCCATTCCCGCCCCCGCTCCAATGAAACGCAGGCTTCGCGATGGGCGTTGGGTTGAAAATAATCTCGACCTTAGCCACTTCTTGGGATTGTCTCGTTAGGTGCGCCAGTCCCTCCAGTGGGGATGCCCCGGCCAGCGGCTTCGCTGGGCGGCGGTCTGCTTTTGCGTGGTCGTTGCCGCCGCGCCGAAGAGCGCGCGCAGCCGCGATTATTTCGTGAGGCAAAGCGGCGCCTTTGGTGCTTTCCAGACTGTGCAAAGCGCAGTCGATGCCGTTGAGGGCCAGACTGAAACGGACCGGGCAAACATTTTTATCTCGCCGGGAACGTACGTGGAACGCGTGGTCGTGGACAAGCCGTTCGTGACTTTCATTGGCCGGGGCGCGGCTCCGGCGGATGTAAATCTTTCGTCCAACGGGATACCCAACGCCACGCTCCAGTCCTTCGGTGAGACCGTTTCGATCGGCTACAACGCGACCGCCTTCATGGCGCGCAATCTCACTTTCGAAAACTCTCTCCCCGACCGCAACCTGATATCCGGTGTTGCGCTCGCCTGCTTCGCCGATCGCGCGATTTTCGATAACGTGCGCTGCCTCGGCTATCAGGACACTTTGTTGGTCGACGGGTGGGCGCGTCAGTATTTTCGCAATAGCTTCATCACTGGTGACACTGATTTTATTTTCGGGAATGCGACGGCGGTATTCGACCGGTGCACGATCGAGAGCACAGACCTCGGCTGGATTACGGCGGCCGACACGGACCGACTAACCGCGAACGGACTCATCTTCCTGGATTGCGAGCTGATGCCTGGCGCGGATCGCAATCCGTCCGGGGATGACGGAACTTCGGCGCCGAACAATTCGGTGTTTCTAGGCAGGCCGTGGTTTTTCCGGCCCTCGGAACAAGAGCCCAGCGTCACTTACATTCGCACGCGAATGGGACCGCACATCGCGCGGGCCGGTTGGGATCCGTGGGACACGATTCTCGATCCGTCACTCGACCGCGGTTCGCGCACGCGAGTCTCCGAGTGGGGCAGCATGAACCTCTCAGGTGAACCGCTCCCCGATTCAAACGAAGACGGCACACCCGATGGCCGCGTGCCGTGGGCCCATTCGATGACTGAGGAACAGGCCGCCAACTACACACTCCAAAATATCTTCGGGCCGGTGGATTTCTGGAATGCGGTGCTGGCGCCGGGCATACCTTACGAAACTCAGGGCGCGCCCTGGAACCCGGACGCGCAATTGCTCTGGCTGCCGGCAAGACCCGGCTCACGACCCCAACTCCTCAACATCTCGACACGCCTGCGCGTGGGCAACGGCCATCCGGGCATTGCTGGCTTTATTATTACCGGAAGGGCGCCGAAGAAAGTAATCCTTCGGGCAATTGGTCCGTCGCTGCGCACCGCCGGATTGATCGACGTCCTGGCTGATCCGGTCCTCGAACTTCACGATGAGCCGGAAGGCAATCTGATTGCCGCCAATGACAACTGGAAGGACGACGCTGCCTCAGCCGCGGAGTTAGAATCAATGGGGATGACGCCCGCGGACGAGCATGAATCGGCGATGGTGGTGACGGTTGAGCCCGGCCAATACACGGCGGTCATCGGCGGAAACAATGGCTCGGAGGGCACGGCGCTCGTCGAGGTGTATGACGACGATTTGGCCGCCAGGTCGCAACCGGCGAACGTCAGCACGCTTGGGTTCGTTGGGAACGGCGACGACGTGTTGATCGCCGGATTCGTGGTCGGCGTGACTTCGGCGAATGTGGTCGTGCGCGCGCTGGGTCCGTCATTGGGGCCGCTGGGGGTTGCGAATACGATCGAGGATCCGACGTTGGAGGTGCACACCGCCAACGGTGACGTGACCAGCGATGACGACTGGCAGATGCCAGGGAACGGCGCATCAATTCCACCTTCACTTCAACCGCTCGATCCGCGAGAGTCGGCAATCCAAATGAGCCTGGCTCCGGGGAGCTACACCGCGATCGTCGCGGGAAAAGGAATGACCGGCGTAGCGTTGGTGGAAGTATATAACGTGCAGTAGAGCTTCCGGAGCAAAGCAGCCGAGTTCGCCGGCCGCGATTCTCCATCGTTCCGTCAGATCCCGGAATTCGCTTACCACGCGGAACCTTTTCCATCCAAGAACGCTTGGTCTAACGAATCATAAAATGGCGCGACTGAATAATGCAGAAGCGCATTCCGTCACTCTAACTTACAACCATATGAAAAAATCAATTCTATTGGGAGCGACGTTGGCCATCGTGGGTCTCGCCATCGCTCCAGCTAACGCTCAGACCCAAAGCTCAACTACCACAACTACGACCGGCTACATCCAGAGCAGCAATGTGGTTGGTTCCAAGATCAAGGATTCACGTGGCCAGGATGTCGGCGTGATCAAGGATTTTGTCCTCGATCGCAGCACCGGCTGCCTTGCTTATGTCGTTCTCTCGACCGGCACCGGCGGTGGCACCACCACCACGACTACGAAAACGGTCGCCGCGCCGTGGAGCGTTTTCTCCGCGAGCTCTGAACCAAGAGTCTATACGACGCGGATCGAGCGCGAAAAAATCTACAGTGCCCCTGTTTGGGAATCGACCCGCATCGAAGAATACAGCCGGCCGGAGTACATCACGAGCGTTTACGGCTACTACGGTGTGACTCCGAGCTTTAGCATAGGAGTAACGAATACGACCGGCACGACGACCACCGGCGCTACTACTACGACGAATACCAACGCCTCAACGAATGCTACCGCCGCGCCGAGCGCGACACCAGCAGCAACCGCGAGTGTCGCCGCCAGTGCCACGCCAAGTACGGCAGCGACCATGACACCTGGCGTGACCGCGACGGCAAAGCCGCTGCCTTCAGTTGCTGCGACCGCACCGGTCCAGCCTCCGACTTCGACTACGAAGCCTTCGACAAGCGCGTCGGTCCCCGCAACCACTAAGAGCCCGTCCAGCACCAAGAGCTCGACGACTGACACAACCACCAGTTCCTCGAAGAGCAGTGCTGATTCCACCAAGAGCAGCACCAAGAAAACTGAGGCAAAGAGTGAGAAGTCTCCGAAGAGCGAGTCCGCCACGGAAAGCTCGACTGAATCCTCGACTTCGAAAACGACCAAGAAGCCGACCAAGAAATCCACCGAACCGGAAACCTCGCCTACTCCGTAGGGATAAGGACGAGGCGAGTTCGCAACCTAACAGCAGGAGTGCCACCTTGCGCTCCTGCTGTTTTTGTTTTGCGTTACAGCGCGAGGCCGCTCTCAGCGGCGATCTCCGCCGCCGCCGTATCCGCCGCGAGATATTTCATTCCGCAGAGCCAGATAATTCCGGACACGAGCATCGCGCCTGAGACAACAAGGAAGGCCACGTTCATGTTTGAATGACCAGCAACGGCGCCGAGCAGCGGCGGCGAGAGAGCGTCTCCAAGGGCGTGGATGATAAAAATATTAACTGCGAAAGCAGTCGCCCGAATCTTGGAGCTGACGACATTCGCTAAAGCAGCGTTCGAAGGTCCGGTATTCAGGAAGACGAAGAAAACGGCGCCAAAAACAAATACCCAAGCCAGCGGGAATGGTGTGTAGAGCATCGCGATGGAAAAAGGGAACGCCAGCAACATCCCCCACCCCGATACAAGAAAGTACGAACCACTGAATCGCTTTTGGAGCCGGTCCGCCAGAAAGCCTCCTGCGAGGGTTGAGAGCAGTCCAGCCACGGCAGTGATAATTCCAAAAAGCGAACGCCCAACAGCCGCTGACTGACCGCGATAAAGCAAATAGGCAGACATCCAATAGGCGAGACCGCCCAGTGCGAAAGTCATTGCCGTTTGCGCGAAACAATTAATGGCGAAGGAGCGGTTGTGAATCAATGCCAGGTAATCCTCCTTGCGCGCACGTCTGCGTTCCTTACTAGCGGTCTTTCGTGGCCGCGGATCTTTTTTGAAAAAACAGATCAGGCCTAGAATGATCCCGGGGATCGCGACTAGACCAAGCGCCCAACGCCAACCGAGGTCTGCGTTTCCGCCAAACCATTTTTCTGGAGGCAGGCCCGCCACCAAACCCCCTATTACAAATCCGAGAGCGCTGCCTACGGGAATCGCCGCACAGAAAATCGCCATGATGCGGCCGCGCATTTGGAGCGGGAAATAATCCGCCAAGATCGTAGGCGCCGCCGGCCCATAACCACCCTCCCCGATTCCGACCAAGATGCGCGTAAGAAACAAAAGGAGAAATGTGCCAGCCACCGCAGATGCGGCGGTCGCGAAACTCCAGAGGATCACGCACGTACCTACGACGAGCCAGCGGGAGAAGCGGTCGGCCAAAAAGCCCAATACAGGCGCCGCGCACATATAGGTGATGAGGAAAGCCGGCGCGAGCAGCCCCGTCATCGTCATCGCGTTTGGATCGCCAGGAAGGAAGAAAGCCGCGCGAATATTTGGCTCGACCGCCGCGAGAACCCAGCGGTCGATGTAGTTAAACAGATTGATGCCGAGGAGCAAAGCGAGCGCGGTCCGCGCGCCGGGATTGCGGGAGGAAACGTTCGCCATCATGGAATTGCCGATTGCACGGAACAACCGGCTCCTTGTAAACCATATTTAATGGCGAAACTATCCCGCTTCGAACGCGGCCTGCGCTTTGTTGGTCTGGGGTTTGCCCGGCTCATTTATCGCGTTTCGGTGTCCGGATTGGAAAATCTTCCGGAGGGCGGTTTCCTCCTCCTGCCCAATCATATCACATGGGTCGACGCGATCGTGCTGCTGCTCGCCTGCCCGCGTCCGATTCGCTTCATCATCGATGAAGGCGTCTATCGAAACCGCATTTTGCACCCGGTCTTGCGAGCGGTTGGATGTATTCCGATCACCGCGCGCAGAGCGAAGGACGCGATGCGGGACGCGGCCGCGCGCATTCGCGCCGGAGAAATCGTTTGCCTGTTTCCCGAAGGAGAACTCTCGCGCAGCGGCTCCTTGCTTCGGCTGCGGCGCGGCTACGAAATCATCGCGCGGCAGGCGGAGGCGCCGGTTGTCCCGGTCTGGCTCGACCGCCTTTGGGGCTCGATTTTTTCCTTCAAGGGCGGGCGGTTTTTTTCGAAATGGCCGAGCGCCGTGCCGTATCGGCTCATGGTCGCATTCAGTCAGCCGCTTGCGCCGGACGCCGCCGATATCGCGACTGTTCGCGAGGCCCTGCTAAAGATCGGGGAATTTTGTTATAGCCAACGCCCTTTTCTGCGCGGCCATCTCGCGCGCGCGTGCCTGCGCGGATTGAAGCGGCATGCGTTTCGGACATCGATCACGGACGGTCTCGATGGCTCCGGTTTATCCTGCGGCAAACTCATCGGCGCGGCTGCGGCGCTGAGTCGGCACATAAAAAAAACGTGCCCGGAGCGGCACATCGGAATTGTGTTGCCGCCGGGAAAAGGCGGAGTCGTGGCGAACCTGGCAGTCGTCTTCGCGGGAAAAATTCCGGTGAATTTGAATTTCACGAGCGCACGCGACTCGATCCAATCGGCGATCGAACAGGCGGGCGTAAGCACGATCATTACGGCGCGATTACTCGCGAAACGACTCGAGGATTTTCCATGGACACCGCAGGTGATCCAGCTCGATGAAATCCTGCGGAAAATGAAGCCGGCCATCCTGACGTGGTGGATTCTTGCGCTCGCGCTGCCATCGCGCCTCGTCGCTCGCGTCCTGGAGTTGCCGCGTCTTGGAGACCATGCTGAGGCGGTGCTTTTGTTTACCAGCGGCAGTGCGGGAAAACCGAAAGGCGTCGTCCTGAGTCATCGCAATATGCTGGGAAACGTCTCGCAATTCGCGGTCATGCTCGATGCGAAAAAGGAAGATCTCCTCCTGGCTTCGCTTCCATTTTTTCACAGCTTCGGCTCGACCGTGACGCTCTGGTATCCGCTCATCGAAGGAGTGCGTAGCGTCAGTTACCCGAACCCGCTGGAGGCCGGAAAAATTGCGGCGCTGGTGGAAAAGCACACGGTGACGGTGATGCTGGCGACGCCTACATTTTTGCGCGCCTACTTGCGAAAGGCCGAGCCGCCCCAATTGCGCAGTTTGCGTTTGCTCATCACCGGCGCGGAAAAATTGCCTGATGAATTAGCGAAAGCGTTCGAAGCGCGATTCGGCAAAGCGGTCCTGCAAGGATACGGGCTCACCGAAACTTCGCCGGTGGCGAGCGTTAATTTGCCAGACCTGAAGCCGACTAAACCAGGCGAAGCGGTGCAACCCACCAACCGCCTCGGCTCGACCGGGAAACTTCTGCCCGGAATGGCGGCGGAGATCCGCGATCCGGACTCCGATCGAAGAAAATCGCTGCACGATACGGGCATGCTCTGGCTGAAAGGACCGAATATTTTCGAGGGCTACCTCAATGCGCCCGAACAAACCGCGGACGTTCTTCGAGATGGTTGGTTCAAGACGGGCGATATCGGTCGCTTCGATGAAGATGGATTTCTTTACATCGAAGGACGGCTTTCGCGCTTTTCGAAAATTGGCGGTGAGATGGTACCGCACGAAACGATCGAACAGAAGATTATCGCAGCCCTGACTGCGGAAGAGCATTCCGAACGCTTCATCGCGATCGTAGGCATAACCGACGCGGCGAAGGGGGAAGCGCTCGTGCTCTTGAGCAGCATCGATGTCGATCTGCCGAAACTTCGCACCGCGCTCGCAGAAACGGGCGTCCCTAATTTGTGGATTCCTAAAACTGTCCGCCGCGTCGATGCCATCCCGCTTCTCGCCTCCGGCAAACTCGACCTGGCGGGATGCAAGAGGCTCGCCGAACAAACTCCGCTGTAGCTTAATCCGCTATGGCCGGCGGCGGATCATCACGAACGCGAGGAATGTTTGCACCACCTCGCCATGTTGATTCGTCGTCACATTCCGAATGCGGATGATGCCGCGATCTGGTTTTGATCGCGACGCGCGCACGTCCATGATTTCAGTTTCAAGCCGAAGCGTATCGCCAGGCCGCACCGGTCGCGGCCAGCGCAATTCATCCACGCCCAAACCGACGGACCCGCCCGCCAGGCGCAGGCCTCCAGTCACGAATAATTTCATCGTTATCGCCGCCGTGTGCCAGCCGCTGGCCGAGAGACCTTTGAAAACGCTTTGCTCCGCCTCTTTCGGATCGAGGTGAAATGCCTGGGGATCGAAGTCTCGCGCGAACTGAGTGATGTTTTCCTCGGTTACCTCAAACGTGTCCGATTCAAACCGATCACCGACGTGCAGGTCTTCCAGGTAGAGCTCGGTCATGAAGAAATTTGCGAGGAGTGCCAGAGGGGAGAATCGAACTCCCGACCAAGGGCTTATGAGTCCCCTGCTCTACCGCTGAGCTACCCTGGCGCGCGCGCGACATATTGAACGCCGCCGCTTCCGCGTGTCAACGCCCAGTCGACTCTGCAGGACGTCACTGCTTTTTCTTTTCCAAATACGGCTTCAGGCCGTCCTCGCTGCCTCGCATCGCAGCCATGAAGCAAACGCCGTTGCGCTGCGTCACCGCACCGGTCCAGCCTTCCAGTTCGACAAAACGCCAATCGGAAAAATCGTTGATCTTGCCCTCCTTGTCCGGCTCAGCCGGAAACAAGAAGAACTGTATCCGTTTTTCGACGACCCAAATCTGGGCCACGCGATGCACTTCCTCGTCATCAAAAACACGCGTGCCTAATGTTTTGAAGTCCGCGAATTCTGCCGGCACATCGTAATGTTCGAGCCGGTACTTCATGAAAAACAGATCGCTTAGTGCACCCGCGTCGGTCTTGAGCGGATCAAGCAAAACGGAGCGCGTCGAGGTCGCCACCGTCAGAAGCCTTCGCGCTTTGTCCGCGCCGGGAAAGTCTCGCAAATGTTCGCGGACGCGATAAGCGAACACTCCGCCGATGACCACGAGCGCGAGCAAGATGGCCAGCACCGCAGGATTAAGGAGTATCTTTTTCCACCGCTGCCTGACTACCGGGATCAGCTTCTCGTTCGCGAACCATTCGGCGACTTGCGCATCGACCGGAATGGCGTGAACCAGCTTCGCCACCGCCATGTCGAACGCCTGTTGATTGGCGAACGCCGTCGCCTTCTTTCCGTGGCGCGCTCGTTGAATCGCGACACGCATGGCGCGATCGATCCCCGTCTTTTCGGTGATCGGCGCGCAGTGGAGCAGCGTCTCAGGCTTGTTGGGCATCGAAGTCTTCTCCGTCGTAGTAGGGAGTAGTGGCGTCGAGCCAGGATTGAAACTGGCGCCGGCCGCTCGCGATCAGATCCGCGAACTCGGGGGCTTTTATCTCTAGGAGTGAAAGCATTTCGCGCAGACTGAATTCATCCAGATAGAACAACGCGAGCGCGGTGCGCTGCGGTTCCGGGGCCGCCGAAATCCAGACGGCCAGTTGTTGCGGCTCGAGTTGTTCGATCTGCCGGGGAGCGAAGGGCGCAATCTCAACTTCTTCGAGCATGCCCGGTTCGGCCTGAATCCCCTGCTCGCTCGCCGCCAGGCAGCGCCAGCGCGCATCGCGAAAAAACCAGAGCCGGTCCGGCGGCGGCTCGTCGCGGGCCGAGCGGAGCGCCGCTTCCCGAACCGTATTCTGAAACGCTTCCTGCGCCTTGGCGGCATCGCCCGTCATCAGAAAGCAAAAGCGATAAAGCTGCGGAAGATTTTTGGTGGTAACCGGCACGTTGGATTCTTGTTAGGCGCGAAATTTACCCGCGCGGCACTTATCCGACAAGAGCAGGTAATCCTGTAGCGGCCGCCCTGTGGGCGGCGTTCGATAGCTTCGCATCGCGAAGCGGTTACAGTGTTTGCAGCCGCCGCGCGACCTCTTCCGCGTTTTCACGGCTGTTGAAGGCCGAGATCCGGAAAAATCCTTCGCCGCACGAGCCGAAGCCGCTGCCGGGAGTAATGACGACGTTAAGCTCCTGCAACATCCGATCGAACATCTGCCAGCTCGTTAGGCCCGACGGCGTCCTCACCCAGATGTAAGGAGCGTTGACGCCGCCATAAACCTCAAGACCGGCGCCCGACGTCGCCTCGCGCAGGACGCGCGCGTTCCCCATGTAATGATTGATCAGCGCGCGCGTTTCTCGCTGGCCTTCGGGAGTGTAGATCGCCTCGGCGCCGCGTTGGACCGGATAGCTCACGCTGTTGGCTTTCGTGCTCCACCGGCGATGCCACAAAGGATGGAGCGGCAGCTGCCGCTGATCGCTGGTCCGCGCGCGCAAACTTTTCGGCATCACCGTAAATCCACAACGCACCCCGGTGAACCCGCCGTTCTTCGAGAAGCTCCGGAACTCGACCGCGCATTCTCGCGCACCTTCGATCTCGAAAATGGAATGCGGGATTTCAGGATCGGACACGTAAGCCTCATAGGCCGCATCGAATAACAAAATCGCTTCGTGCTTTCGCGCATACTCGACCCATCCCGTGAGTTGAGCCCGCGATGCGACCGCGCCGGTCGGATTGTTTGGGAAGCAGAGATAGATTACGTCGACAGCCTCACCCGGCGGCTGGGGCACGAAATCATTGTCCGGTCCGCACGGCAGATAAGTGATCCCCGCATAACGCCCGCCCTCGCCGGCTTCGCCGGTATGCCCCGCCATGACGTTCGTATCGACATAGACCGGGTAAACCGGATCGGTGATCGCGATTCTATTTTGCGCTCCGAGAACATCGAGAATGTATCCGCAGTCCGATTTCGATCCCTCCGAGATGAAGATCTCATCGGCGGCAACATCGAGACCGCGATCGCGGTAATCGTGTTGCGCGATTTTCTCGCGGAGCGATTCGAGCCCCTGCTCGTGCCCATAGCCGCGAAATGTTTCGCGGACGCTGAGTTCATCGACCGCGTGATGCATCGCCGCGATGACCGCGGGAGGCAACGGCTCCGTTACGTCGCCGATCCCGCAGCGGATCAGTCGCTTCGCCGCATCTGGATTCGCTTCGCAAAACTCGCGCACCCGCCGGGCTATCTCGGGAAAGAGGTAGCCGGCCTGGAGCTTGAGGTAGTTGTCGTTTAGGTAGGCCATTCCTGTAGCGGCGGTCTACGACCGCCGAACCTTCGGACCGACGGCGGTCATAGACCGCCGTTACAGAAGAGGAAGCTTAGTAATTCTTCGCGACCGCGTCCCAGTTCACCACGTTCCACCAGGCCTTGATGTAGTCCGGCCGGCGGTTCTGATAGTTCAGGTAATAGGCGTGTTCCCACACATCCACGCCGAGAAGCGGCGTGTTGCCGTCCATGAGCGGGCTGTCCTGGTTCGGCGTCGAGATCACTTCGAGTTTTCCGCTCTTGTTTTTGATGAGCCAGGCCCAGCCGCTGCCGAAACGCCCGGCCCCGGCGGCCGCAAATTTTTCCTTGAAGCCATCGAAACTTCCGAAGGTCGACTTAATATCGTCGCCGAGTT
Source organism: Verrucomicrobiota bacterium (assembly GCA_041167565.1). Classification (GTDB taxonomy): domain Bacteria; phylum Verrucomicrobiota; class Verrucomicrobiia; order Chthoniobacterales; family UBA10450; genus AV80. The sequence goes on from JBEEHU010000022.1 coordinate 30,150, forward strand.
TGCCGGAAGGTTCGCCGCCCGCGCTCGGGCCCATGATCTGCCAGAAAAACGAATGGTTCGCGTGACCGCCGCCGTTGTTCCTGACGACGGTGCGGATGTCCTCGGGCACCGCGTTGAGATCCTTGATCAAATCCTCGACGGATTTGGCGGCGAGCTCCGGCTTGTCCTTGAGCGCGTTGTTAACGTTGGTGATGTAAGTCTGGTGATGCTTGGTGTGATGGATTTCCATGGTCCGCGCGTCGATATGCGGCTCGAGCGCGTCGTAGGCGTAAGGCAGTTTTGGTAGTTCGTAAGCCATAATGCGGACTGTCTCGCCGGGAAGGCAGCGCGTCAATTGGTGGGATTGGATTGGGAAGCGCGCGGTTCGCTACTGGAATCGCGTTCGCGATCGCCGGACAGAAATTACGAGCAGCGATAAAAGCTCGGGTAATGCCCGAGCCCGTTCCGATAATTGACGTAGGTGGCGAGCGCGAGCAGCGGGAAATTTTGCCGGTACATGTCGTACTTCAAATAGAAGACGCGCGGAAAGCCGGTGCCGGTGATCTGCGGCTCGTCCCAGGCGCCGTCCGGCCGTTGCGTGGATAACAGATAACGAAGGCCGCGCTGCAAACTCGGCCGATCCAACTCACCGCATGCGCAAATCCCCATCAGCGCCCATGCGGTCTGTGATGCCGTGCTCTCCCCTTTGCCTTTCAGGACGGGATTCTCGTACGACGCGCAGGTTTCGCCCCAACCGCCGTCTTCGTTCTGGCAGCTCTCGAGCCAGTCGCGTCCGCGCAAAATCCAATCCTGGGTCATGTTCTCGCCAATGGCGCGCAGGCCGCGCAGCACCTGCCACGTCCCATAAACGTAGTTGACGCCCCAGCGTCCGTACCACGAACCGTCGTCGTCTTGCGTATCGATGAGATATTGCACCGCCTCGCGCACCGAGCGCTGCTTGCTGTTAAAATCGATGTAGCCCAGAAGCTCGAGCGTCCGCGCGGTCAGATCGCTGCAGGTCGGATCGAGGATCGCGTTGTGATCTGCGAACGGCATATCTTCGAGCCAATGCTTGGTGACTTCTTTATCGAATGCCGCCCAGCCGCCGTCGCGACATTGGAAACTCAACTGCCACGCGATCGCGCGCCGGAATAATTCGTCGAGCCCGTTCGGCTCGTTAGGCCGGACCAGCCGCAACGCCATCAGCACCATGGCCGTGTCGTCGGTATCGGGATAATAGACGTTGTTATATTCGAACGCCCAACCGCTCGCTTCGGGATGCGGGTTGTTGACCGTCCAATCGCCGCGGACCCGCACCTCTTTGCTCACCAGCCAATCCGCCGCCTTCTGCAAGGCCGGGCTGTCCGACGGCACGCCGGATTCTGCGAGCGAGATGATGTTGATCGCCGTATCCCAGACCGGCGAGAGACACGGTTGAATCCGAAAATCTTCCTCGTCATCCACGAACAAGCCTTCGAAATCGCGCTGGGCTTTTTCGTAAACCGGATGCTCCTTCGAGTAGCCGAGTGCCCGCAAGGCAATGAGCGAATTCAACATTGCGGGGAAAACTGTCGCCAGGCCGTCGCTGCCGTCGCCGATGCGCTCGACCATCCAGCGCTCGGCTTCCTCGAGCGCGCGTTTCCGCATCGGGCGCCAGCCGAGTTTCGAAATCAGCTTGAGCGCGTGATCGCCCCGGAGGAAAAAATTCCGCCACGCAAAAAAACGCGGATCACGCGGGAGAGTGAAATCTTTGTGCTCGGTGCCGAGCGGATAAAGCTCGTGCAGTTGTTTCATTCCGGGCAATTCGCGGGTCGGCTTGAAATGATTGATGATCGCGAGCGGAATCAGCATCGCCCGGCTCCACGACGACATTTTATAGATGTTAAAGAACGACCATTTCGGCAGAAGGATCATTTCGACCGGAATGGAGGGCAGATATTGCCAGGGAAATTGTCCGAGGAGCGCGAGGTAAAGTTTGCTGAAGGTGTTCATCTTCGGGATGCCCCCGAGACGCAGAATATTCGCGCGCGCTTCCTGCATGAACGGAAGATCAGCCGAATGCCCCGCTAGCTTGAGGGCGAAGTACGCCTTTACTGATGCGTTGATCTCGCTCGGACCACCGTAATAAATATTCCAGCCGCCGTCGGGAAGCTGGCGCTTCAGGATGTGGCGAACGCAGCGTTGCTGAAGAGTGTCGTCCACTTCCCCGAGCCAATGCTGGAAGAGAATGTAATCGGAGCACAGCGTGCTATCGACCAGAAGCTCGCCGCACCAATGGCCGTCGGGACGTTGCTGCCGAAGAAGATTTTCCTGCGCGCGCGAGATGGCGCTGGCGATCTCCGCGTCGTCCGCCGGATACACGCCGACAAACTCAGGAACGGCGCTCGGCAGCGCGATGAGATTCGCGGGCATTGCCGTCTACGAAGCTTGCGCAGCGACTTCGGCGCGTTTGCCGGTGAGATGGCCGTTGCCCGAAGTCACGCCATTAAACGCCGTGATTTCATTGCCTTTGCCGGTCGGCTTCGGTTTCGCGCCGAAATTGAATCGGACATTTTTCCAGGTATCGCCGCGTTGCGCGTTCCGGCCCAGGCTGGCAGTCGGTTCGTATCCGCAATGGACCATGCAATTCTCGCAGCGGCTGTCCCTCACCACGCCGTTGACCACACCGTATTTTTCCCACTCCACCTTTTCGAGCAGCTCCGCGTAGCTGGAGTAATGCGCGTCCGTCATTAAATAGCAGGGGCCTTTCCAGCCGCGGATGTTGCGAGTCGGAATCGCCCACGCAGAACAACTGAGGTCGCGTTTGCCGGCGAGAAATTCGAAATAGATCGGCGTGCCGAAGAGCGTGTATTTCCCCATCCACTCCTCGATCTTCTTGAACTTCTCGATCGTCATCTTGCGAGTGAGGAAAAAGTTCTCCGGCTGGAGATTCAGCCGCTTGATCATGTCTTTTTTCGCGGCGTCGTACTCGTAACCGGGCGAGATGGTGTGGCCATCCACGCCCATGTCGGAAAGGAAATCGAACATCTGCTCGATCTCCGCCATGTCGGTTTCCTTGTAGATCGTGGTGTTCGTCGCGACCTGATAACCGAGCAGCTTCGCCATCTTCATGGCGAGCACGCACTCTTTGAAAACGCCCTCGCGCTCGACGATCAGATCATGGGTCCGCTCCAGTCCGTCGAGGTGCACATTCCAATACATCCACCGGCTCGGGCCGATCGTCGGTTTCGTCGGATCTTTGGGGCCCTGGCGGATCGACGCGACGTCCTTTTCATTGATCAAACCAGTCGCGAGCAACTCGGTAAGTTTCGCTTCGACAAAAGCCGGGCGACCGGCGAACTGGGTCGCGAGCCATTCGCGCATCTTTTTGCGCATGAACATCGCGTTCGTGCAGATGTAAACGATCCGCTTTTGTTCCAGCAATCCCTTCACGAGCGCTTCGATCTGCGGATAGATGAGCGGTTCGCCGCCGCAAATCGAGATCATGGGCGCGTTACATTCCTGAGCGGCGGTCAAGCAATCCTCCAAGGGGAGGATGTCCTTGAGCGAGGTGGAATACTCGCGGATCCGGCCGCAGCCCGTGCAGGTCAGATTGCAGGTGTGCAGGGGCTCGAGCTGCAGGACCGTGGCAAATTTGTCCGTGCGGCGCAGCTTCTGGGTGATGATGTAAGCGGCGATTTTAGTGGTCAACGCCAGAGGAAACCTCATAAGTCCGAGGATAGTAACAAGGGGTCACCCCCTGTCAATACGCCCGGCCGGAACTCCCATGTCGTGAAAGCGCACAAACATCCGGATTACCAGGCCAGTTATGACGCCGTCGCCGAGGAATATGTGCGGCGAATCGCCGGCGAACTGGAGCACAAACCGCTGGATAGGAAACTTCTGGATCGGTTTGCCGCGAGCCGGCACGGTGCCGGGCCGGATTTGAGATCGAGGAAATCATCGAGCGGAAACCGTATCCCGACGTCGAGCATCAAAGCCGGCGTTCGAGCCTTAATGCTTGGCCTCTTTACGCCGCCCATGTGAATTGAGCAGAGAGGCGCGCTCGATAAAGAGTGAACTCAAATGATGCGGACGTTCTTTTGCGTCGATTACGACAACAAAAGATCCTTTGGGAGATATTGAGATAAAATCCGGGTGGGGCACGACGTAGCGCTTTCCGCTCACCGTCTGAATTTCGTATGGGGCGAAGGGAACGCTGCGATTGAATTCGCGAATGGAGGAGATAACCATGAAAAATTCTAGCCTGCCGTCACCTGCTTATCAATTTTCAGTCTGCGAATCTTGTTGGGTCCAGTTTGGCGGACGCTTCTCGTTGAAGGCGGCGATACCTTCTTTGGATTCGGCGGAGCCGCGGGCTTCCAAGTGATGGCGGAGTGCACGGTCGATGTCTTCCTTTACCGAGGTTGACCAGAGCTCTTCCATCAGGCGTTTTGAATTGCTGATCGCGCCCGGGGCCCCCTGCAAAATGGACGCGACGATTTTTTGCGTTTCGGACTCCAACGCGTCCACGGGGACGACACGGTTGACGAGTCCGATCTCTCGGGCCCGCTCGGCGTCGATCAGTTCGGAAGCCAGCAGTAACTCGCGCAGGTCGCGTTCACGCAGTTGCCGCCGCAGAAATGTCATGACCAGACCGGCCACCAATCCGCGTCTGACTTCCGGATAACCGATCTTTGTCCTTTCGGCCGCGATGACGAAATCGCACGCCGACATGATCCCGGCCCCGCCGGCGACGGCAGCGCCGTGGACGGTCGCGATCGTCACGAGTCTTGTTTCTGCCAGGGCCAGCAATGTGCGCGCGACGGCCTCCGCGGTCGCGTGCGGTTCCGCTTTGGCGGCTTCCTCCAAATCCAAACCGGTACAGAAAGCTTTGCCGGCGCCCCGCAGAATCAGGATGCGCCGCTTCGGATCGGCAGCGGCATCCTCGATTGCGGCGGTCAGCTCCATCATCAGTTCGATCGTCAACGCGTTCCGACGCTCAGGTCGATTGAGCGTGATAAGTGTGACCTGCGGCGTTTGCTTTTCGACGAGTACGACTGGCATGACTTACCTTATTCTGTCAGTAACGTCCGTTACGATGGAATCCGTCAAGCTCATCGAATGTCCGCGCGACGCCTGGCAGGGTCTGCCGCGCCAAATTCCCACGGCGCGGAAGGTCGAATATTTGCGCGGCCTGGTCGCGGCGGGGTTCCGGCATATCGATGCCGTGAGCTTCGTTTCACCTCGGTCCGTACCGCAGATGACGGACAGCGAAGCGGTGCTCGCTCAACTCGGCCGGTTAAACGGCGTGGAGATTATCGGCATCGTGGTTAACGAAAAGGGCGCCGCGCGCGCGATCGCGACCGGAGCGGTGAGCACGCTTGGCTATCCCTGCTCGATCTCGGAGACATTCCTGCGCCGGAACCAGAATCAATCGCCGGAGGAGAACCAGGCGGTGCTGAACCAGATCAACGAAATGGCGAAGGAAGCTGGGCTACAAATGGTCGCGTATATTTCCATGGCATTCGGTAATCCCTATGACGATCCCTGGAGCGAAGAGAAGGTTGTAGAAGCCGCGGTGGCGATCGCGCAAACGGGGATCAGCGCTATTTCCCTGGCGGATACGGTCGGCGCGGCTGAGCCGGAGATAATTCGCAAAGTAATGACGTCGGTGTTGCGCCAGCGCGGCCAATGCGAAGTCGGAATTCACATGCACAGCACGCAGGCCGACGCTGCCGGAAAGGTCCTGGCGGCGTTCGACGCGGGTTGCCGGCGCTTCGATGCCGCCATTGGCGGACTCGGCGGTTGCCCCTTCGCGCAAGACAAGCTCGTCGGAAATATTCCGACCGAAGAAGTTTTGCGTGCGCTGGAGCAGCGCGGCGTAGCGTTGCCAATCCAGAATTCGATTTCCGAAGTGGAGCGGATGAACGACGCGATCAGCGCCGAGTTCTCGGTTGAGTAACTCGCGGATCGCTAAACCTGGACGACGCCGGTGTGGAACCGCGCCTTCGGCATTGGGCGCGAAACATATTCCAGAAGGCGCGTCAGGACATCGCGCGTTTCATGCGGCTGAATGATCGCATCCACCCAGCCGCGGGCGGCGCCATAACGAATGTCGGTTTGCTCCTCGTAATTCGCTTTCACAGTCGCGCGTAATTGTTCGAGCTCTTCCGGTGAAGATTTCTTGTCGCCGCGATCATGGGCGCGAGCCAGCACGCTGAAGATCGTGTCGGAAGCCTGCGCGGCGCCCATGACGGCGTAACGCGCATTTGGCCACGCCAGAATGAAACGCGGATCGTAAGCCTTGCCGCAGAGCGCGTAGTTGCCCGCGCCGAACGAACCGCCGACCACCACGGTAATTTTTGGAACGGTCGAATTGCTGACCGCGTTGACCAGTTTTGCGCCGCTCCGGATGATTCCGCTTTGTTCCGCATCGCGGCCCACCATGAAACCGGTAACGTCCTGAAAGAAAATGATCGGCAATCCGGTTTGATTGCAATCCATGATGAACCGGGCGGCTTTATCCGCGCTGTCGGCGTAGATCACGCCACCCATCTGGATGCCTTCTTTTTTCGTGCGAACCTGGAGGCGCTGGCTGGCCACGATGCCCACAGGCCGGCCGGCGATGCGGGCATAGGCGGTGACGAGAGTCTTGCCGTAATCGGCTTTGTATTCGTCGAGCGAATCGGCATCGATCACCGACGCGAGAAGATCGCGCGCGTCATAGGGTTTGTTCCCATCGAGGCTCATCAAATCGTAGACGGCTTCCGGTTTTTTTGCGGGCGCGTAAGTGCGCGGCTTCGGCGCATCCTTCGCTGCTTCCGCTTCGGGCAGCAACGCGATGAGCGAACGCAGACGCTTCAAACAGGATGGGTCGTCCTTTTCGTAGAAATCGACCGTGCCGCTGATCTCCGCGTGCATTTTTGCTCCGCCGAGTTCTTCGGCTTCAACCACCTGGCCGATGGCCGCCTTTACCAGCGATGGGCCGGCAAGATAAAGGCCGCTTCCTTCCGTCATTAAAATCTTGTCGCACAACACCGGCAGGTACGCGCCGCCCGCGACGCAATTCCCCATGATCGCGGCGAATTGGGGTAGGCCTGCGGCAGAGATGACGGAGTTGTTGCGAAAGATCCGGCCGAAGTCGTCTTCGTCGGGAAAAATTTCATCCTGCATGGGAAGAAAAACGCCGGCTGAATCGACGAGGTAAACGATCGGCAACGCGCATTCGAACGCGATGCGTTGCGCGCGAATCAGCTTCTTCGCGGTGGCGGGAAAAAACGCGCCAGCTTTCACGGTGGCGTCGTTCGCAATGATCATGCAAGGCACGCCGGCGATGTTGCCGACACCCGCGACGGCGCCGGCCGCGGGGATCTTGCCCCACTGCTCATACATTTTGTAGGCGGCCCAAAGTTCGACTTCGAAAAAGGGCGAATCCTTATCGAGCAATTGGCTGATGCGCTCGCGAGCAAGCAACCGCCCCATCTTGTGCTGGCGATCCTGGCCCGCTTTGCCGCCGCCTTCGCGCAAGACGTTTTCTTCCTTGCCGATGGCGGCGCAGCGCTCGCGCGAGCTTTCGAGCGGCGGCGGGACAGGTGAACGTGACATGAACGCGAAAGGCTTACGCTGCGCCAAGCGCGGAATCAAGCGGGAGCGACGAACTCCTAATACGCGTCGGAATCGGAGGGATACCCGGAGTCCCCACGAATGGAGCGCAAACGATTCCGGCTGCCGCGGTCGGATTCCGGCCGATTAATTCGCTCCAGCGCGACCTTGACCAGCAAAGGAACGGCGGCAAGGGCGCCGACCGAAACGAGCGCGATCGCGGTGGCTTGCCGAATCGGGTGCCGGAATTTATCGGCCACGAGCATTCCGACACCGAGGCCGAACGCCGTGCGCGCGAGCACCATCAATCCATCGAGCGGAATCTGCTCAGCGGTTTTAGGAATGGATATCGGGAACGACATCGCCTACCCTTATACGTCTCGTTTTAGAAAAGGAAACGGGAAAATCTTGCCGCCCGCATGACCGGGTATCGGCCACTGTTTTTGCACGTATCACCATGTCGAACTCGATCTACGCACTCATCCTTGCCGGAGGAAGTGGTGAACGTTTTTGGCCGGTGAGCCGCCGCACTCGTCCGAAACAACTTTTGCGTTTGGTGGCGCAGCAAACTCTGCTCGAGCAAGCTGTAGCCAGGCTCGATGGGTTGGTCGCACCCGAACGCATCCTTGTCCTGACGAATGTGGAACAGGAAGCCGCCGTTCGTGAGTTGCTTCCGAATTTGCCGAAGGAAAATATCCTGGCTGAGCCCGCGAAACGCGACACTGCGGCAGCGGTCGCTCTCGGAGCGGGCTGGGTCGCGGTGCGCGATCATTCCGCCACCATGATTGTGCTGCCGGCCGATCATGTGATCAACGACACGGCTGCTTTCCAAAAAACTCTCGGTGATGCCGCCGCCGCGGCAGAGGAAACCGGGGCGCTGGTCACGATCGGCGTCAAACCAACCTGGGCATGTCCGGGTTATGGCTACATCGAGGAAGGCGAAGCGGTGCCGCTTCGCAGTCGTGGACTCGAGGCCAGCGTTCATCGCGTCGTTCGTTTTCGCGAGAAGCCAAATCCGGATCTGGCGGAAGCGTTTTTGCGCAAAGGAAATTTTCGCTGGAACGCCGGGATGTTTGTCTGGTCGGTGCCGTCGGTTTTGAGCGAATTCAACCGGCACACGCCCGAGCTCGCCAGCTTCATTTCGCAATTGCGCGCTCCCGGAAAGTTCGACAAGACGATTCGCGATCGCTTCAGCGCGCTCCCGCGGATTTCCTTCGACTACGCCATCATGGAGAAAGCCGATCGCGTTCTCGTCGTGGAGGCGGGCTTTGACTGGGACGACGTGGGTAGCTGGCGGGCCGTCGCGAAATATTTCAAGAACGATGAAGAGGGCAACGCCGCCAACTGCGAGATCACAACGCTCGATTCCACGAACAACATTGTCTTCAATTCGGACGGCACCCGGATCGCGCTGCTCGGCGTGCACAATCTGATTGTGGTCCGAACCGCGGACGCGGTTTTGATCTGTCATCGCCATCAGGCCGAAAGAATCAAAAATCTGCTCGGCAAACTTCCGGAGGAATTGCAGTGAGTCATTTGCCCATCCAACGGCGCATTCTCGGGATCGATTTCGGCCACGCGCGGATCGGCATCGCCGTTTCCGACGAACTGGGAATGCTCGCTCATCCGGTGGAGACGATCCCGGCGCGGAGCGATGCTGCCAGGCGGATTGCGGAAATCGTGCGAGAGAAAAACGCGGAGCGAGTCATCATCGGCCTTCCTCGGCATATGAATGGCAGCGTCGGAGAAGCCGCTCGCGACGCGCTCGCTTTCGCTGAGAAACTGAGAACGGTTCTTTCCTGCGAAGTCGTGACGTGGGATGAGCGCCTAACCACGATGGCCGCGAACCGGGCTTTGCGCGACAGCGGCCAAAAAACTCGCAACGCGCGAGGCTTTGTCGATCAGGTCGCCGCCCAAATGATTTTGCAAGGGTATCTGGACGGATTACAAACTTCGCCCAGCAATTTGCCAGCAGACGCGCCGGATGCCGAGTAGATGCCTGCGCGGCTCAAGCTGATCATTTCCTACGACGGCGCGTCATTCGCAGGATGGCAAAGCCAGGCCGGCGGCAATGCGATCCAGGATCATGTCGAAAAGGCTTTCGCACGCATTTGTTCCAAAGACATACGTGTCCACGGCGCGGGGCGCACCGATGCCGGCGTGCACGCCACCGCGCAATGCGCGCATGTTGATTTGCCGGCTCGCCGTTACTCGCCGGAACGATGGGTATCTGCGCTCAATGGCCTCCTGCCGCCGGCTATTCGCATCATGCGCTGCGGTTTTGTTTCGGAAAAGTTTCACGCGCGATTTTCAGCGAAAGGGAAGATTTATCGTTACCGGATCTGGAACGCCGATGTGCTGCCGCCTTTTGAAAGTGGCCGCGCCTGGCACGTGAAGAATCCACTCAACGCGAAAGCAATCGCGGGCGCGGCGCAGAACTTTGTCGGCAGACACGATTTCGCGTCTTTCGCAGCGAATCGCGGAACCCCGGAGACCGACACGGTCCGAATCATCCACGCGGTCGGAGTGCGGCGGGCGGGCTCTGCGATCTCGATTCAAATCGAAGGCAGCGGCTTTCTTTACAAGATGGTGCGGATGATGGTCGGCACCCTCGTTCGCATTGGATTGGGAATGGCTGATGCGGACGAAATCACGGCGCGGTTGAAGGCGCCGCGGAAAGTAAATCTTCGAGGACGCAACGCAGCGCCGGCCGACGGATTATATCTCGTTCGCGTGCGGTACTAAGCCTGCTTTTCAATGGGCTGCTCGGGGGTCAGTGATGGGCTCCGGAGAGCGTGGCAGGCTATCTGCTTTTCTGGAATTTATAATGACGCAAATCGACGCGCCCTCAGCACCGAACGTACGCAGAGGTTTGTTAGGCAGAGGCGTCGCTTGGCTTTTCAGCCCGAAACATTTTCATTTCAAGCTGCTGTCCGGAACCGCCGTCGGAATCGTGGTCATAACCTTCCTCGCCGGACTTTTTCTTTTCGTCACGCTGCGGAATCATCACCAGGAAACGTTGCGCGCCCACACTCTCGAGGTCATGCGCCTCACCAGCGTGATCGAGAACGACATCGCGGCCCTCGAAACCGGCCATCGCGGATATTTGCTCACCGCCGACGGCATCTATCTGGAGTCATTCGAACGTCGTCGCGAATTGATCAAACGCCGCGTCGAGGATCTCACGCAGTTGATTTTGGACAGCCCGCGCCAGCGCAAACGAGTAATGAAAATACAGGAGATCGTGCAAAAGTGGCTGGACACGGTCGCCCGGCCGCAAATGAACGGACGGCAGGCCAAAAACACTCCGCCTCTGACGGAACTGGCCGCCGCTGGCACCGGCGCGCTCGGAACAACGCTCCTCAATCAAGCGCGCGAAATTCTTCAATCGCTTCAAAGTGAGGAGCAGATCGTCCTTAACGAGCGCATGCGCGAACAAGAATGGGCGGCCCAATCGACCCAGATCCTCGACTTCCTGACAAAAATGGAACGCTCTGTGATCGAGATGCAAAAGGAAAAGCGAGGCTATCTCATCACCGGCGAAAACGATTTCGCGGAAGCCTACAAGCGCGCGACTGCCGACTTCTATACTTATCATGGTTATCTTTCCATCCTGATCGCGAACTCGCCCGAGCAATCGCAATCCCTCGGCGAGATAAAGAAAGCAGTCGAGAAATGGGCCACGGCGGCTGCGACTCCGGAAATGGAAGCGAAGCGGACCGGAAAAGACCTGGAAGCCTTGATGACCGACATCCGGGAGATGCTAACGAAATTTCAGACCAACGAAGTGAATCTCTACGAGTCCCGCTCGAGCACCGCCACCCGCGAGCGCATCATCAAGACGATGGGGCTGGCGCTCCTCTGCGTCTTCGCGGTCGGCCTCCTGATTGTTTCGAATAGCTACAGCTTCGTCCTGGTTCGCCGGCAACTCGCGAAACTCGAAGGCATCGAGACCCGTATTCGTTCCATCATCGAGAACATCCTCGACGGCATGATCACGGTGGACGAGCAAGGCATCATTTGTTCGATGAACCCGTCGGCGGAAAAAATGTTTGGCTGCATCAACAACGAGATGGTCGGCCACAAGTTCACCAAGCTCGTTCCAAAATCCTACGGCGCCGAACCCGAGCCGGTCGCATGCGCCTGGGATGATTTGGCCCGCCGCACCGGCAGCACTACGATGGCCGTCGGCCGGACACGCCGGCACGCCACGTTCCCGATCGAAATATCGTTGAGCGAAATGGTCGTCGATAAACAAAAGCTTTTTGTGGCGATGGTGCGCGACGTCACGGAGCGCAGGCGCTTCGAACAGGAGATCGCGGCCGATAAGGAAAGCCTCGCGGTCACGCTGCGTTCGATCGAAGACGGCGTTATCACCACCGACGTGCAGGGCAAGATCATCATGATCAATAACGCCGGCGAAAATCTTACCGGTTGGTCTTCCAAGGAAGCGATCGGGCAGCCGCTCAAATCGGTTTATAACATCGCCATCGATCTGGCAGCACAGGCGCGGGCCCAGAAGAGCGGCTCGCGCAACGAGGCGCAATCCATTCTCTTGAGCATGCCGGAGAACGCTACCCTGAAATCGCG
>JBEEHU010000023.1:0-4905 GCA_041167565.1 Verrucomicrobiota bacterium
TAGCCGCCCGAGATATACATCTCGAGGTGCGCGATCGCGGCCGATTGGGTGGCGATGACCCACTTCACCAAATCGCCAATCGAGATAATGCCGCGGATCGTCTCCCCATCGATAACCGGCAAATGCCGAATGCGTTTGTCCGTCATCATCTGCATACAATTTTCCACGGGCTCGCGCGAACTGACGACCGTGAGATCGGTCGACATAATTTCGAGCACTTGCGTCTCGCGCGATTTCTTGCCGCGCAGCATCACCTTGCGCGTGTAATCGCGCTCCGAGATCATCCCAACCAGCTTCCCCTCCTGGATGACGAGGAGCGCGCCCACGTTTCTGTTTGCCATCAGCTCGACCGCCTCGAACACCATCGCGTCCGGCGAGACAGAAAAAATCTCCGTCCCTTTCTGAGCGAGAATCGCGTCGATTGTGCCGCTTACGTCCATGATCGAGAGCGCAGCGGAAGAATCCGCTGGCCGGGAACCGAACGTAGCGACCCGCGTCGCGCCTTGCAATACTTTCTCTGCGACGATCAGGCCCGCTTGGGATGGGCGAAATCGAACTCCTTTTGCCGGGGGCGTTCGATCGGGTCGGCGGAAGCGGACAACGAAAGGCGCAGGGCGCGCAATACGCGCAGTCCGCGCTCGATTCGATCGGGCCGGTAGGAAGACGGAACAACAATCAAACTGCGGCGGGCATAATGAGTTTTGTATCTTTTCATGGCGCGATCCTAAAACAGGGGGTAGGACATGGGCTGTCCGATGCTAAAAGATTTCAAAATTATTTTCGGCTGTGATCCCGGCCCTGTAGCCGCGCCCCTGTGGGGCGCGCGAGATTGGGGTTCGAATGGCAATTGACGCATCCACGAGGCGGCCCGCAGGGCCGCTGCTACAGAAGACAGGTTTTTCCCGACCGCCGCTCCAGCGCATGATGCGTTTGCACGCTGCGCTCAAGTCGCACCACTTCCCGAACTGCCAGAAAGTCGCGGCGGAACTGGAGGTCTCACCGAAGACGATCCAGCGCGACGTCGAGTTCATGCGCGACCGGCTGGGGTTGCCGATCGAGTACCACGCGGGCCGCTTCGGCTATTACTACAGCGAGCCGGTCACAGCCTTTCCGAACATCGAAGTTTCAGAAGGCGAAATCACCGCGCTCTTCGTCGCGCAGAAAGCGCTCGCCCAATACAAGGGAACGCCCTTCGAGCGGCCGCTGCATTCGGCCTTTCGCAAGATCACCGATGGATTGAAGGATCGCGTTTCGTTCTCCTGGACCGACCTGGAAGATGTCATCTCATTTCGCAGCGCCGGCGCCAGTCCGGCCGATCTCGAACTTTTCGAGCTCGTGAGCAAAGGAGTTCTTCGGTCGGTCGAGATTGAATTCGACTATCGGAAACTGAAGAGCAGCGGTTACGAACGCCGCCGGGTGCAGCCGTATCACCTCGGCTGTCTTGAGAATCAGTGGTACCTTTTCGCGCAGGATCTGGAGCGGGCCCAGGTCCGGACCTTCGCCTTGCCGCGGATGCGTAATGTCTCGTTGACGACCAAAGGTTTTCGCCGTCCGGCGGATTTTTCGATCAGCAGAATCTTGAGCGGAAGTTTCGGAGTCCACTCGGCGGGAAAGAAGCAACGCATCCGATTGCAGTTCGATGCGTTCGCCGCGCGCCTGGTCTCAGAGCGAACCTGGCACGAATCGCAGCGAATCCAGCCGCGGCCCGATGGCTCGATGATTCTTCGATTGGAACTCGGGGGTTTGGAAGAAGTCGAGCGCTGGATCCTGAGCTGGGGCAGCCACGTCCGCGTGCTCGAGCCGCGCGCGTTAGCAGATCAAATTCGAAAAGAAGCGGCGGCCATAGCCCGATCGTACGAAGATTGATTCTGTAGCAGCCGCCCTGTGAGCGGCTCAGGCTCACTACTTCGTCCCGGCGAAGGTAACTCTCACGCTTCGCACAGCGAAGCGGCTACAGAAGAGGCTTCAGCGCCGCGCGAACTTCGCTTCGATCAATCCGTGAATGAGGTCGGTGATCGCCGGATGGTCCAGGCGATCGACGACTTCGTTCAGGAACCCGGACACCAGAAGGTGTTTCGCCACCTCCGCCGGTATTCCGCGCGAAAGGAGATAAAAGACCTCGTCCTCGCCGAGCTGGCCGGAGGTGGCGCCGTGGCTGCACTTCACGTTGTCCGCGAGGATCTCGAGCCCCGGCATCGAATTCGCCTCGGAATCGTCGCTCAACAAAAGATTGCGTACCGTCTGGTAGGCGTCGGTGAAATGCGCGTGCGGCTCTACGCGGATAAGGCCGCCGAACGTGCTCCGGGCGCGATCGGTCAGCGCATTTTTGTAGAGCAAATCGCTCGTAGTATGCGGCGAGGCGTGGTCCTGAAGTGTGCGGGCGTCGAATTCCTGGGAGCCTTCCGCCACCGAAATCGCAAGGAGATCGCTGCGGGCACCTTCCCCCGCGAGACGGCTCAAACTTTCGAATCGCGAATAATTTCCACCGAGGTGCACATTCAAACTGAGGGCTGACGATTCGCGCGCGGCGGTGGTGGCGTTGATCTGAATGGCCAGCGTTTTGTCATTCCAGTTCTGGGCGCAGATGTAGTTCACCTTCGCGCCGCGACCGACGACGAGATCGTTTACGCCGCAGCCGAAACCGGCGCGATCCGAATGCGCGGAACGGAAATGCTCGAGCACCGTTACCTTCGAAAGCTCGTCGGCGATGAGAAGGGTGTGTGGAAAAACGGCGGCGTTCGCGCCGTGCAGCCAGTGGAAAATTTCGATCGGCAACTCCACCTCCACGCCGCGCGGCACGTAGATGAACGTCCCCGAAGTCACGAACGCTTCGTGGAGCGCGGCGAACTTTGCCGACCCAAGCGCCGCCGGCTGCGCCATGAAATGCCGGCGAAACAAATCTTCGTGTTCGATGATGGCGCGGTCCAATGGCTTCAGGATCACGCCGCTGTTCAGAAGTTTTTCCGGCAGCGGATCGCGCCGCAGAAGTTGATCGTCGGCGAAAATCAATCGGCCCGCGACTTCCTTGAGCCCGGTGGAAAGCTCGAGAATCTCGTCGCGCTCTTTTTGCGTCAGCTGCGCCGGTTGGATAAACGAGGAAAAATCGAGGGCGCTGACATTGGAAAAACGCCAGGGCTGGTCCTTGCGATTCGGAAAAGGAAGGGACTCAAACTTCGTCCACGCCGCGCGCTGCTGCTCGCGGAACCAAGTGGGCAGACCCGCGACCCGCGCCTCGGAGGGGCCGGAAAGAATCGCCGGCTGGGAAGATTCCTGCGGCGTCTCTATTTCCATTGCTTCGTCGAGAACGGCTGTCTGGTTAGTCATACCCGGAGAATTAGACGCAAACGGCGGTCGTCCGAGACCACCGCGCTCGTTCGTGTCTTGGGGGCGGAACCCTACCCGACCGAGCCTTCCATCTCAAGCTCGATCAAGCGCTTGAGCTCGACGCTGTATTCCATCGGGAATTGGCGCACGAGATCGTTGACGAATCCGTTCACGCTCAGGCTCATGGCCTGGGCTTCGGTCAGGCCGCGCTGTTGCATGTAAAAAATCTGCTCGGCACTTACCTGGCTGACGCTGGCTTCGTGCTGCACGGAGTTACCAGTCCCGCGAACCGTGATGGCCGGGTAAGTGTCGGTGCGGCTGGTCGAATTAATGAGGAGCGCGTCGCATTCGGTGTTGTTTTTGCAATTCTTGAGGTGCTTCGGGATTTGGACGAGCCCGCGATACGTCGCGCGCCCTTTGCCGATGCTGATGCTCTTGGAAATGATGTTGCTCGTCGTTTCATCGGCCGCGTGCACCATCTTGGCGCCGGTATCCTGATGTTGGCCGTCGCCAGCGAGCGCGATAGAAAGCACTTCGCCGCGGGCGCGCCGGCCTTTCATGATCACGCCCGGGTACTTCATGGTGAGACGCGAGCCGATGTTGCAATCGATCCATTTCACCTCGGCGTCTTCATGCGCGATGCCGCGTTTCGTGACCAGATTGAAAACGTTCGAGGACCAGTTCTGGACGGTGATGTACTGGAGCTTCGCGCCTTTCAACGCGACCAGTTCTACGACCGCGCTATGCAGCGTGGCGGTGTTGAACTTCGGCGCGGTGCAGCCCTCCATGTAGGTGAGCTCCGAGCCTTCGTCGCAAATGATGAGGGTGCGCTCGAACTGCCCGAAGTTTTCGGCGTTGATCCGAAAATAGGCCTGGAGCGGATGCTTCACTTTCACGCCCGGCGGAACGTAGATAAACGAACCGCCGCTGAAGACGGCCGAGTTCAGCGCACTGAATTTGTTGTCACCGGTTGGAATGACTTTGCCGAACCATTTCCGGAAAATCTCCGGATGGTTCTTTAATCCTTCCGCGCTCCCGACGAAAATGACGCCCTGCTCGCCGACCGCTTTCTTGATGTTGGAATAAACGGCTTCGCTATCGAACTGCGCCTCAACGCCCGCGAGAAATTTTCGTTCCTGTTCCGGAATGCCGAGCCGCTCGAAGGTCCGTTTCACGTCGTCCGGGACATCTTCCCAATTGCGCTTCGGCTGCACGCCGCCGCTCAGGTAATAGCGGATATTTTCGAAAACGATCGCTTCGAGATCCTTGCTGGCCCAATGCGTCGGCATCGGTTTACTGAGGAAAGTTTTGTAGGCGTTCAGGCGAAACTCGCGCACCCAATCCGGATCTTCCTTGATGTCTGCGATGTAGTGGATCGTCTTTTCAGTCAGGCCGACGCCGGCGTCATGCGTGTGCGTCTCGGGATACGCAAAGTCCCCGATGTTCCGCTCGATCTCCAAAGGTGATGCTTCCTTGACCATAAAATTTCCTCCTTAGGCCGTAGCCGGCTCGCCCACTTCCTCCTCCACGTCCGCTTCGTAACGTTCGTACCCTTTCTCTTCCAACTCCAGGGCCAGTTCT
>JBEEHU010000024.1:0-8162 GCA_041167565.1 Verrucomicrobiota bacterium
ATCGGGCTGTCGCGGTCGATCCCAAAGCTGCGGAGAATTTCGAGCGGAAGATTGGGATTGAGCCGCACCTCGGCGGGATCGTACTTGATGCTGCCGACGGGATGAATGCGCTCGCGTGAAACACCGAGGGCCACCCAGCGTTCCACATCCTCCGGCTCCTGGACGCAGATCGCGTCGAGACAACGGAAGGTGGGCGCGATGAGGGAGCGAAAACGCAGGAAGCGCGCTTCGGACCGCTTCGACAGGCGGGCGTTGACCAGCGCGAGCGGAATCCGCCGATTGCGCGCCTCTGCCGCCAGGTTCGGCCAGACCTCAGCTTCGACCAACACGATCCGGACCGGCCGGATTACAGCGAAGGCACGGCGCATGATCGGCCAGAAATCAAGGGGACTGTAGAGCACTTCCATGCGCTCGCCCGCTTCCGAGTTCGCGACGTGGAATCCGGTCGTCGTCGTCGTAGTCAGCACACAAAAAAAATCCGGATCGAGTTCACGGAGCTTGGCCGATAACTTCAACGCGATCGCGACTTCGCCGACGCTGACGGCGTGGATCCAGGTACAGCGATGCGACGCAAGTCGCTGCCCTACTTGCCGATCGTAAAAGCCGAAACGTTGTCCGAATTTATGCCGATAATTTCCGCGCCGGAGCAGTTTCGAGATTTGCCCCGGAAGAAAAAAGAGCAGGCCGATCGGATAGAGAAGATTGTAGAAGAGCCTGATCATTCAACGCGCACGCGCCACGGCGCGAACGCCGCTCCGTTGCAGGAACAACACCTCAGTCGCTCCGTACTTCCTCGCTCGTGTGATTTCCCACAAAGGCATCGGAGGCATCTGTTCCGCGGGACGTTTCTCGAGGACAAAGATCCCGGACGGCTCGATGATCTCCGCGAGCTGATCGTCTTCCAGGAGCAGGCGAGTGAATTCGCCGCCCGACTTTGTTTTCTCGTAGGGCGGGTCGGCAAAGATGATCTGGAACGGGTCGCGTGTTGGCGCGGCGCGCAGAAAAGCAAAGACATCCTGCTTGCGAATTCGCCCTTCCAGTTTCGTCCGGGCCAGGTTGCGCTCGATCGCCGCGACGGCCGCGGAGTTTTCTTCCACGAACAAAGCCGAAGCAGCGCCGCGGCTGAGCGCTTCAATTCCCAAGCCGCCCGTGCCGGCAAACAAATCGAGAACTTTCGCGCCGATTACCTCCTCGCCGAGACTGGAAAAGATCGCGCCTTTCACGCGGTCCATCGTCGGGCGCACATCGGTCTTCGGAACATCGAGCCGAATCCCGCCGGCCGTGCCCGCGATCACTCTCATGGCGTTCCGCTCGGCGTGGGTGAGCCAGCTACCGGCGACGGCGCTGCGGACGGCGACGCTTCCGCTGGAACCGGCGTGGCGGCTGGCGACGCCGGCGCGGCCGCATCTTCGGCTGCCTTTTTCTTTTTCTTCTCGGATTTTCCGCCGCCCATCAAACCGGTAATCACGCTGCTCAAATCCTTCAGGTCGCGCCCGATCAGTTTGTCCATCAGGTTTGTCTTCGGGCGGCCGACCGTCCCGCTGACCTGAAAGTTTACTCCGGAATATCCCGGCTCTTCGATCGGCCTGAAGTTATCGCGGATCGCGCGAAAAAGCTGGCTTCGCATTTTGTCGTTCACAGCCAGTTGCGATTCGAGATGGAGATTGCCATCGAACGACACCGTGCCGACGGCGGAGAGCCGGATGTTCTTCGAGCGAAAAATTAATTCGTCGATCGTTACCACGCCCGGGTTGACGTGATATTTGACCTGGGCCTGGTCGAGCTGCAATTGCCGCAGCTCCTCAATTTGCAGCAACTGCCCGAGCGCGACGAGCAGGCTGTATTGTTGGACATGGCCGTCGCGCAGAAAAATCTCTCCCGCGCCCGCGAGCGCGTCTGGGTCGGCCGTCGTGCCGCTGGCGTCGAGATAACCTTCGAGCCGGCCGGTGATCATTCCGGCGGAGCCGCCGGCGTCCGAGACAATGCGGTCCGCCTGAACCTCACGAAACTTAATGCTGACGGTGAAGGGAGAATTTTCCGTTTGCGGCAGGAGAGTGAACTGGCCGGTGACATCGCCGCCGCCAGCCCGCGCGGTGATTTGAGAAAAGTTGAGCTCGTCCGGCGAATACCGGAGGGGCGATTGAAGTTGTTGAAGGAAAAACCGGTCGCGCAACGAGGTCTTGCCGATGGTGATATTTCCGCGCAGATCGGTTGCGGTGCGGAAGTTTGAACGAAAGCCGACTTCCTCGAACGTCGCCACGCTTTTCAGCTTCTCGTCGAGAAAGCGAAAGCGACCGTTCGCCAAATTAACGCGCTCAATCTCTGGCCGGAACGGCCCCGTCTGCGCCGGTTCGTCTTGGAGCGCGGGCTCGGGCGCAGGATTAACTGGCGGCGCTTCCGTCTTTTGCGTTTCGGCTATGACAACAGACTGCTCCATCTTTACTGGCGAGGCTGGCGGACTTGGCGGTTCGATCTTTGGCGGGACCGCCGGTGGCGCCGTCTCGCTGGAAGGCAAACGCCATTTCCCATCCGAGTTCTGCGCCCAAACGATATCCGGATTGATCAATGAGATTTCCTTAATGACGAGGCGCTGGGAAAAGAGAGACGAAAAGCGAATGCGAAGCCGGAAGGTTTTCGCGGTCAGGAAATCGGGGGAAACACCCGGCTGGGTCTGCGGGATCGTGATGCCGCTCAATTTCAATCCTGCCCAGGGCGTGACGCTGATGCGCTTGAGATGCAAAGTCGTTCCGAGGCGCTGGCTGAGTTCCTGCTGAATCCGGGCTTGTGTCCCTTGCGACTGCACATAGATGTTCACCCCAATCAAAATGAGGATCGCCACGCCCACGATCGCGCCGAGCGCGATGAGCACGAGGCGGTTGAGTTTTTTCACGCCGGAAGGTTACGCCGCCTCAGTTTGAAGAAAAGACCAAAGCCAAGACCGCTTCTCGCGCTGTGAAAGATACCGTCGTCATCTTCAATCCCAACGCGCGGGGGGCGCGGGCCCACAAGTTGCGGGCGCGGGTGGATTCAATCGCACGCGGCGCGATCCTGTGCGCGACCTCGCATTCCGGCGAAGCCGAAGTCCTGGCGCGGCACGCCGCCGAAGAAGGCTACGAGAAAATCGTCGCGGCCGGCGGCGATGGAACCGTCAACGAAATCGTCAATGGCATCGCGGGCAAGAATGTTTCTCTCGGTCTGCTGCCTCTCGGGACCATGAATGTTTTCGCCACCGAGCTCGGGTTGCCGGCTAACGATCTCTCCCGCTGCTGGCAGATCATCCAGGAAAATCGGACACGGCCGGTGGATCTCGCCAGCGCCAACGGCAAACATTTCGTCCAGTTGGCGGGCGTCGGCCTCGATGCACAGGCAGTGAAAGAAACCAGCCGCGCCTTCAAACGCAATTTCGGGCCGCTCAGTTATCTGATCTCCGCGGCGCAGATTTCTTCGCGGCCTCCGCCCCTTCTGCGCATCGAATCGGAGAACGCGATGACCGAAGAAGGTTCGTTCGTCCTCGTCGGCAACGGTCGTCTTTACGGCGGGCGACTTCCGTTTTTCAAGCAAGCCACGCTCGATGACGGCCTGCTCGACGTGATTGTTTTCAAGCGGCTCAATTATCTCGACATGATCCGCTACCTGCAGAACGTGGTTTTCACTTCGCAAATCACGTCGCCGGAGGTGGAGTATTTCCAAACGGACCGGCTGCGCGTAAGCAGCGACGAAAGCGTGCCGGTGGAAGTGGACGGCGAACTGATCGGAAATTGTCCCGTGGAATTCAAGATTCGCAGCGGCGGCTTGCGCGTCCTCGCGCCGCTCTAATTCGTCGACAAATAATTTTCGCTGCGATACGCTCACTTCATGCGCCTGTCCGGCCGAAAGCCCTCGCCCACTACCCGGCGTTGGACGCAGCAGCCGCGCGTCGTGTTGCTCGGCCTGATCGGGCTAAACCTCGCGGTCTTCGTTACCCAACTTTTTCTCGATGCCTATCAGCATGGCTTCGTCCGCGAATATCTGGCGTTGAGCGATCGCGGCCTGCGCGCTGCTTACGGCTGGCAATTCATCACGGCGGGTTTCCTGCATGACGGACCGTGGCATCTGCTCGGGAACATGTTCCTTTTGTATCTGCTCGGGCGGGACGTGGAATCGATCGTCGGGCAGCGGCATTTTCTTTTTCTCTACCTGACGGGCACAGCAGCCGGAGAGCTCGGCCATTTGTTTCTCATGCCAGCTACGTCGGTTTTGCTGGGCGCGTCGGGCGGGGTGGCGGCCGTCCTGGTCGCATACGCCGCGATTCTTCCGGAGCTGGAATTGACCTCGATGATGTTCTTTCTGCTCCCGGTCCGCCTGAAGGCAAAACATCTGGCCTACGGCGCGTTTACCATCGCGGTGCTCGGGATCGTATTCGATCGCACCGGTGCGGTAGCACACAGCGCCTATCTGGGCGGTTGTCTCGGGGGCTGGCTATATGCGCATCTTCTTGGCTTCGGTCGTCCCTCGATTCTGCAGCGCGCGCTTCGCCAACGCCGGGCCGACGCCGAACGCCATCGGATGATGAGCGCCGAGCAATTCATCGCTGAAGAAGTCGATCCGCTTCTCGATAAGATTTCCCGCGAAGGCATCGACAGCCTTACGCGAAGCGAACGGCGTTTGCTGGCGAAAGCGCGCGAGAAGATCGCGGAGAAAGCATAAGCTCCGAAATCGCGCGGTCAGAAACCGTTAGGCCTTTTCTCGTGAGAGAAACGTCCAACGTCCAACTGAAGGAGAGTTGTGCCGTGTCTTTTCCTAATTGGACGTTGGACGTTGGACGTTGGACGTTGGACGTTCCGCCTTTTTTTCTACCCATGCCCGCTTCGCGCTGATGAACTCAACGGATTGGATCAAGAAGAAGTCGGCGGGCACGCTTAATCCCGCGCAGGTCCAAAACACGCTTGAGTGCATCGTCGCCGGCTGGCCGGCCGACGCGCCGTCGCTTCCCAATTTGATCGCCGCTTTTCCTCTCGGCGAGGCGTCACTTCTCCACCTGATTTCAGTCTCGAGCATCTGCGCCGCGCGGATGGTGCGGCATCCGGACATTCTTCTCTGGCTTTCGCAGCCGGAGATTTGTTCGCAGCCGCGCAGCTCGGCCGCCATGCTCGCCGATCTGCGGAGAGCCGCCGCGGACTCAACCTTCTCGGGCAACTTCCGCGCGCTGCGGTTTTGGAAAGGGCGCGAGATGCTGCGCATTGCCTTACGCGAAGTTGCCGAAGCCGCCACGCTGGAGGAAACCACGCTGGAGCTCTCCCAATTGGCGGAAATCTGCCTGCGCGAGGTTTACACCTATTGGGATTCGGAGCTGCGCAGCCGGCGCGGCGGTCCCGACACGCCGTTCGCCATTCTCGGTCTGGGAAAGCTGGGCGGACGCGAGCTCAATCACAGCTCCGATATCGACGTCATCTTCCTCTATGGTGAGGAAGGACAGATTTCCGCCAACCTCACTTACCATGAGTGGTTCAACCAACTCGGCGCGAAAATCATCGAGACCTTCGCGGCTTCCGATCCGGATGGCGCGCTCTTCCGGATCGATCTCCGGCTGCGACCGGAAGGCAAGGCGGGGCCGCTCGCGCGGTCACTCGAGAGCATGGAAAATTATTACGCGGGATTCGGCGAGACCTGGGAGCGGCTCGCGTTAATCAAAGCGCGCGGCGTGGCCGGCAGCCGTGAGCTCGCCTACGAATTTCTCCGACAGCATCAGCCGTTTATTTTTCCGAGGAGCCCGACGCGGGATGTGCTCGATGAGATTGCGGCGATTAAACGGCGGATCGAACGCGACGTCGTCGGCTACGAGAACCTGCAGAGAGACGTCAAACTCGGGGCCGGCGGGATTCGCGAGGTCGAGTTTGTGGTGCAGGCGCTGCAACTTTTGCATGGGTCCCGGCATGCGTTCCTCCAGGAAACCAGCACGCTCAAGGCGATACCGGTGCTCGCGGATCTGGAGCTCCTCACCCGGGAGGAGGCTCGTGCTCTGGAGAGCGCGTATCGTTTTCTCCGGCGCGTCGAGCATCGCTTGCAGATCGAAGCGGAGCAACAAACTCACACGATTCCCGAAAACGGCGAGGCGCTCCGTCGGCTGTCTCAAAGTCTCGGTTTTTCTTCGGCCAAGGATTTTACCGCGACGTTGCGCGGTCATTCCACGGAGGTTCGCGCGGTTTTCCGCAAAATCATTTCCGAGCGGCCCACCGACCCTAAATCGCCGGTCGAGGATCTGCGGATTTTTCGCGATGAAAAAACAGCGGCGAAATCGATTGCGGACCTGGCGAAGGGCACCGGTGGTTTTCATGTGGCGCCGCGGACCCGGCAGGTACTGCGCAACTTGCGGCCACTTTTGTTTCAATGGCTGGCGCGCTCGATCGATCCCGACGCAACCCTCAATCAGTTTGTCCGGTTCGTGGAAGCGTACGGTTTGCGCAGCATGCTCTTCGAGCTCCTCGTGGTGAATCCGAAGTTGCTGGAGTTGCTCGTGAAAACGTTCGATGCCAGCCGGTATGCTGGCGATCTGCTGATTCGCCGGCCGCAACTGCTTGAGGAAATCACCCGGGACGGAGTGCTCGATCGGGGGGCACCTTCCGTGGCGCAGCATCTGGAGCGACTCGATGCTCTGGGCGCAAGCCCCGCGTCGCTCGATCTGCTGCGCGTGTATCGGCAGACGCAGCTCCTCCGGATTTTTTTGCGCGACGTTCTCGGCCTCGCCGATCTCGCTTCCGTTTTTGCCGAGCATTCGTCGCTGGCGGAGGCGTGCCTGATTTTTGTGAACCGTTTGCGTGGAAGCGAGAGTGACCTCAGCATTATTGCCCTCGGAAAATTTGGCGGCGGCGAAATCGGTTACGGGGCCGATCTCGATGTGATCTTCGCCGGCGAAGATGTGCGCGCCGCGCAGCATCTCATGGTGGCGATGGCGCAGCCGACCGCGGAGGGAAGCATCTGGACGCTGGATGCGCGCCTGCGGCCCGACGGAGAGAAAGGGATCCTTGCGTCCTCGCTCACTGCTTTCGAAGCTTACTACCAGACGCGGGCCCAGCTCTGGGAAGTGCAGGCGATCACGCGGGCCCGTCCTTTGGCCGGTCCCCTTCAACACGAGTTTATCGCTCTCGCCCAACGAGTCTGGCGCAAAGCCGGCCAGCGCGCCGATCTGTTTCCCCAAATCGATGGAATGCTGCAACGGATTCGCCGCGACCGCGCCGGCGCGTCGGATGAGCTCGACTTCAAGACAGGCACTGGCGGCGTGATCGAGGCGGAATTTCTGGTGCAGGCGCTCCAGATGCGCGCCGATGTCTGGAATCCGCAGATGTCCGGCGCGTTGCACGATCTCACGTCGAAAAAAATAATGGCAGAAGCGGACGCGATTACGCTCGGGGAAAATTATGCGCATCTACGCACGATCGAATCGATCCTGCGGCGCTGGGATAATAAAAGTGTGTCGAGCTTGCCTGCCGATGAGAATGAACAACGCAAGCTGGCGCTTCGCGTCGGAGCGGATGGCCTTGATTCATTCGCGAAGCGCTATCGCGTAGCGCGTGCCGGCATTCACGAAATTTACTCGCGTTATCTTCGCCAAAACTCGTAGGCCCTGTAGCCGCTTCGCTGTGCGAAGCGTTTTACGCGGCGGCGATATTTCTCACGCATAGCACAGCGAAGCGGCTACAGAAGAGCAGGCTTCAGTGACTGGCGAGCAGTTTTGCGAGTTCGCGAAGCACGAGAAAACTGACCAGCAGGCCGAGGCAAACGACCGCGAAAAGAATTGCCAGGACCACAATTACAAAAATCCAATCGCTCCGCCGGGTGACGCCGGGCGTGGCGATGTGATCCTTGATGATCTGGTAATTGCGCGCATTTGATTTGAACCAGAACGAAAACGCGTCGCCGACGACGGGCACGATCCCGATGATCTCGTTGATCAAAATATTCAGCGACATGCGGCCGAGAAGAATCTTGGGCACACCGACGCGCGCGGCCTGAATCAGGGCGAAGGCCGAGACGAGCGCGGAGCTCGTGTCGCCGATTCCGGGAATAAGGCCGATCAATGGATCGAGGCCGAAGCGAAACTTCGTGCCGGGCACGCGCACCAACTCATCCATGATGAGCGCGAGCCATTTGAAAAGAGGATCGAGCCCCTGGCGCTTTCGCTTTTC
>JBEEHU010000025.1:0-14290 GCA_041167565.1 Verrucomicrobiota bacterium
GAAGAGCTCATCCGGCAACTGAAAGAGCAATACACCATCGTCATCGTTACTCACAACATGCAGCAGGCCGGCCGCTGTTCCGATCATACCGCCTTCTTCTATCTCGGGCGTCTCATCGAGTTCGACCGCACTGCGAAAATATTTTCCAATCCCGGCCAGCGCCAAACTGAAGAATACATCACCGGGAGATTCGGATGATTTCACCCAAACACATCCTCGCCACTTTCGACGAAGCGCTCTCTTCTCTGCGGAACAGCGTCCTCATGATGTCGAGTCTGACAGAGCGCAGTCTCGATCGCGCCATTACCGGCCTGCTGCAACGCGATGACGAGCTCTGCGCGATCGCGATTGCGGACGACGAAGAGATCGATCAACTCGAAAAGCAGGTGGACAAGGATGGGATCGATCTGCTGCTCCGCTTTCAACCCGTCGCATCCGATCTGCGCCGCGTTGTTTCCGCGATGAAACTTTCCTCGAACCTCGAGCGGATGGCCGACCAGGGGACGAATATCGCGCGCCGCGCCCGCAAATTGAATCAACATCCAGCGTTGCCCGAAGCAGAATTGATCCGGCCGATGTACGCGCATGCCATGGCCATGTTCAAGGATTCCATCGACGCCTACGTGCGCGAAGATGTGCAGCTCGCGCGCTCGGTTGTTCCGCGAGATCAGGTTCTGGATGACCTGAACAGTTCCGCCGGCCGCCGTTTAATCGAACGGATGGCGGAAGATCCCGAGCAGCTTCGCGGCTATCTGAATTTGATTTTCGTTTCCCGCTGTCTGGAACGGGTCGGCGATCACGCCACGAACATGGCAGAAGACGCCGTTTACGCGGCCGCGGCGGAGGACATCCGGCACCAGCATTTTGTGCCCGCCGCAGGCGAATAGATAACAGCTGCTTAATTCACAAGATTGTAACTTTGGCTTCCGCCGAACGTGATGGATGGAGCAACATCGTTATGAAAAAGACAATCCTCGGTTTTGTTTCCACGCTCGCACTTATCTTCACTACCAGCGGCGCGAACGGTGAGCGCCTCGTCATCAAAGGATCGGACACGCTCGGCGCGAAGCTCGTCCCGCAGCTGGCGGAGCAATTCAAGGCCGCGCATCCCGACGCCACTTTCGATATCGCCGCAGAAGGCTCAACGACCGGCATTGCCGCGTTGATCGATGGGACGGCGCAGATCGGGATGTCCAGCCGCCCGGCGAAACCGGCGGAGATCGCCGCAGGAAAGGCGAAGGGTGTCGAGTTGAAGGAAACGATCGTGGCCCATGACGGCGTGGCCATCATTGTGAACGCCGCAAATCCGATCAATGCCCTGACGAAGAAGCAGGTCGAACAAATCTTCACCGGACAGGTGAGTGATTGGAGTGCGGTCGGCGGAACCGGCGGCCCGATTTCGATTTACACCCGCAATACTTCATCGGGGACCTACTCGGAGTTCAAGGAGCTCGCGATGAGTAAACGCGATTACGCGCCCTCCGCCCAAAAGATGGCGGGCAACGAACAGATTGCCTCCGAGGTGAGCAAGAATGCCAACGGCATCGGTTACGTTGGGCTGGCCTACATCAAGGCGAAGGGGATCAAAGTCGTGCCCGTCGATGGCAATACGCCATCCGTCGAGAGTGTGCAGAACAAGAGCTACCCGTACTCGCGGCCGACCTTTTATTACACGAACGGCGAACCAGCCGGTTTGGCGAAGACGTTTGTCGAGTTCACTCTCAGCGCGGCCGGCCAGAAAATTGTCGCTGAAGTCGGCTTCGTGCCGGTTAAATAGGAGAACGCCTGATCGCTTTGAAGTCGAACGTCCTCTTCATCTGCATTCATAACAGCGCCCGTAGCCAGATGGCCGAGGCCTGGCTCAATAAGATCTGCGGCGAGTTTTTCGCAGCTGAGAGCGCGGGCTTGGAACCCGGCGCGCTAAATCCACTCGTCGTCGAAGCGATGCGGGAGGTCGGCATCGACATTTCTCAAAAGAAAACCCAGGCCGTCTTTGATGTTTTCAAATCAGGAAAACTTTTCTCCCATGTCGTCACCGTCTGCGACGAAAGGAGCGCCGAGCGATGCCCGATTTTCCCCGGCGTCGCGAAACGGTTGCACTGGGGCTTTCCCGATCCCTCCGCGTTGACCGGAACCCACGACGAAAAGATGGCCGGCGTGCGGAAGATTCGAGACGCAATCCGCTCGAAGATCGAAGCATGGTGCGAAGAAGTTTGCCAGCAGCGCGCCGCTACTTCGACTTGAAGTGCGAAAGTTCCTTGCCTGGAGGACGCAGCCCGGACAATGTAAACGCCGATGCACCCGCAACTAACGCGCCCGCTAATTCGCGGTACGATCGCGGGCTGGGTATGCGCCGCTTTTCTTTCGGCGCTTGCGCTCAGTGTTTCACCGCAATGGCACGAGTTCCTGCACCCCAACGCGAAGGCGGCCCAGCATGAATGCGCCGTCACCCTTATCTCTTCGGGCAATTACCATCAGCCGGCGCCCGCCCCGCTTGTCACAGCGCCCACTCCCGCGCTCCACTTTTCTTTCGTCCCGGCGCTGAACCCTGTCTGGGTCGCTTCGCCCTTCATCGGCGCGCGGATCTTCGAGCACGCGCCGCCGGCGCTCGCCTAGGCACGGCTCCAGCCGCGTTCACGCGCGGAGTATCGGCGTTTCGGTTCGTCGCGCGTCTTGCGGCACGGATTTCGTGCCCTCTCATCCACCCTTGCGGTCTCGCCTCGCGAGCGCCGCATCAACCCGCATTCCAAAAAATGATTTTCAAAAACTTTATCCATGAAAAAATTTCTTATCACTGCAGCAGCACTGCTCGCCATTGCGACTTCCGCCGTTGCCCAGGATGCCGTTCAACCGGCAGCTACTCCAAAACCAGCCACCACGGCTGAGACCGAACGCGTCGTCGTAGTCGGCGGCGCCATCGAACAAAGCGAAACCGACAAGGCGCAATCCGTCACCATTCTCAACGAGAACAATCTCAAGCAACGAGCGGCCCCGACGCTTGGGGATACTCTCTCGAATGAGCCGGGCGTGGCCGGAAGCGGCTTCACCCCCGGGGCGAGTCGTCCCGTCATCCGCGGGCAGGCGGACAATCGCGTCCGCGTCACAAATAACGGCACGGAGGTGTTCGATGTCTCCAATCTCAGTCCCGATCACGCGCCGAGTGTCAGCCCGCTTCTGAGCCAGAGCATCGAAGTCGTTCGCGGACCGGCGACGATCCTCTTCGGCTCAGGGGCAATCGGCGGCGTGGTTAACATTGCCGATAACGTCATCCCGGTTGAACAACCTCCCAACGCTCTCAGCGGCGAATTGGATGGCCGATACGACAGCGCGGATGAGGAACGAAGCGGCGCCATCGCCCTCACCCTATCCCCGGCGAAACATATCGTTCTGCACGGCCAGTTCTCGTATCTGCGGACCGACGATCGGAGCATCCCAGGCTTCGCGCTCAACGAGCGGATGCGCGCCTTGCTCACGCCTGCCCAAGCGGCCGGGCGTGGCTTCGGCGAGAATCCGCGAGGCACGGTGCCTAACACCTTTGTCGAAACCAAAGACTACGCCTTTGGCGCCTCCTATGTCTGGGACAAGGGATACATCGGCGCGTCCTTCACGCAGTTCCTGTCGCAATATGGCGTACCGAATAATCCCGAAACGAGCGATCCGGCCATGCCTCCATCGCGCGTCCATCTCGATGTGGACAAGCGTCAGGTAAACGCCCGCAGCTCGATCGTCGACCCCTTGCCCTGGTTTTCGACCGCGAACGCCAAGTTCGTTTATACCGATTACAAACACGACGAAATCGATGGCGATGAGATCGGCGCCACCTTCAAAACCAGCGGGGTCGATTCGCGCCTCGAGCTCGTGCACAAGCCGGTCGGAATCTTCGACGGTTCGATCGGCGGGCAGTTTTTCTACAAACAACTCTCGGTCCTCGGCGGCGCAGCATTCCTCCAGCCGACTCAGACTACTCAGATCGCCGCTTTCCTTTTTGAGGAAGTGAAGCTCAAT
The DNA here is from genome assembly GCA_041167565.1 of Verrucomicrobiota bacterium. Lineage (GTDB taxonomy): Bacteria > Verrucomicrobiota > Verrucomicrobiia > Chthoniobacterales > UBA10450 > AV80. The sequence goes on from JBEEHU010000025.1 coordinate 4,006, forward strand.
CCCCAAGTGCGGCTGCAATTCGGCGCGCGCGTCGAGCATCAGTCGGTCCACATCGATAACGCCGATCCCGGTCTCACTTCGCTTACCTCCGCCGGCCAGCAGGATCAGAATTTTCTGCCGATCAGCGGAGCGGCGGGCGTGCTCTACGATTTCGCCGAAAGCTGGCAGCTTGCCATCAATGGGACCTACTCTCAGCGAGCGCCGACGGCGGAGGAACTTTTCGCGCGCGGGCCGCACGACGCGACTTTCCAGTTCATCATCGGCAATCCGACGCTGAGCGAGGAAAAGAACGTAGGGATCGATGTTAGCCTGCGGAAGACCACCGGCGTCGTCACCGGCACCATCAGCGGCTTCTATAATCGCTACGACGGCTTCATCGACTTCGCGCCGACCGGCGATGTCGAAGAGGGACTCCAGGTTTTCGTTTACGCACCGAAGTCCGCGGAGTTCTACGGCGGCGAAGCGAAAGCCGACTTCCATCTGCTCCCGCTAACTCTCACGCGGATGGAAAACCAGGAAGCGAAGGACGCGAAGTCGGTCCGGAGCATCGTCACCGGCGAGAACAATTTCGAGCCGCAGAAAAATCCGAACGACTTGTTCCTGCGTCTGCAGGCCGATTACGTGCACGCCACCGATCTCGACACCGGGGATCCGTTGCCGCGCATCACGCCGAAGCGTTTTACCGCGTCGCTGAACTACCAGGGAGAGAATTGGAATGCGAGCGTCGAGGGCCAGCGCGTCGAAGAACAGGATCGGGTGGCGCAGTTCGAAACTTCCACGCCCGGCTACACGTTCCTGAACGCGAGCCTCGGCTACAAATTCCGCACCGGTCCGACCTATAACTACCTCTATGTGAAGGGCACGAACCTAACGAATGAAGAAGCGCGCGATCACTTATCGTTTCTGAAGGAGGTGCTGCCGTTAGCCGGGCGCGGTGTCACGATCGGATTCCGCACCACGTTCTAGTTCGCATCACGATGAAAACGGCGGCCCAAATCGCCAATCATCCGAAAGCACGACTCCACCGGGAGATTGTCACAAACCTCCGCGCCTTCGGCAGCATCGAAGGCGCGGAGAAAGGGTGGCTTCGTTTCCAGCTTCATCCGCGGTTTTGGAACCGCATTGTTACCTACGGCCTCACTCTTCCCGAACGGCAATCGCAGTTAAACAAAATCGCTTTCCCAGAATTCAACGCCGCGGAAGTGGATGCGGCGCTCAAAGCGGGAAACAACTTGAAGGTATTGTACGACCTCGCCCGTGGACATGTCTCCATCGCAAAGGATTCCACCGGCCATTACAAAATCGGAGCTAAAGGTGTGAAGATCGCAAAGTTTGCCCGAGGTTGAAGCCGGGATCGCTGATCCCGGCCGCTAGCGGGCGTCGAAGACCGATTGCTTGCGCGAATCTTCGAGCAGCCGCGCGCTATTCCGATAATCGGGAGTGAGATAACTCGGCGTGAAGAATTGGGTGGAATCGTTCGAGCAATTCTCCAGACGCATCGGGATGTAACTCCAGAAGCGCGCATTGAAAATCGGCGCCTTCGCGGCTGTCTCTTCCGCCACCCGCTTCGTCTCGATCTGTTTCTCCAGATGCCGGGCGAACAGGTCGATGATCGACGGTGCTTGTCGCAGCTCGAACGTTCCCGCCACCACGATCGGCGGCAGCTCAGCCTCCTGCGCGCGCGCCTCGGAAAGACTCAGCAGGAGAACCGCGGCGGCCCAGAGCGTCTTCACGCCGGAAGCTTCCGGCAATCGGACCAAAAATAAAATCGATTAATCCACCTACCCGAGCGGGCCCAGAAGTGGCACCCAAACGATCCTCAATTTATCGCCTTCGCTTGTTTTTCTCTATACATTCGGAGCGTGCGCTATTCGTAACGTGAAACTGCCGGCACGCCTTTTCATCGCGTCTCTTCTCATTCTCGCCGCGATTACTCCCGCGCGGGCGGTTCCTCCCCTGATCACCGACGACGCCGACACAGTCGACCCAGGCCAATGGCAATTGAACACCGGCTGGCTGTTCGCTCACACCGCTTCCGAGCAGCTTTTCACTTTTCCGGTGAACCTGGTCACTGGCCTCAATTCCCGCGGTGAGGTGGGCGTCACTATCGGTTACCAGGGACGCGACGGCTCCGGCATCTCGCCGGAGAAACGCGATGCGAGCGGCGTCACCGACCTGTTTCTTGAAACCAAATGGCACTTGTACCAAGCCGCGGACGAGAAGTTCAACGTGAGCGGGCGATTCGACGTAAAATTGCCGACCGCCTCGCGCTCGCAAGGTCTCGGGACGGGCAACGTTGATACTGACGTCGTGTTCATCGCGACCCGCTCTTGGGGCGCAACCGAGATCGATTGGAACCTCGGTTACATCGCGGTCGATCCCGCGCGCGGCTCGGCTCGTGACGATCGCTGGTTTTTCGGCCAAGCCCTGCGCCAGAAGCTAAGTGACCGCTGGACCTTCATCAGCGAAACCTTCGCCATCGTTCCCAACACGGGCTCCGGCGGCTCCTCAAACTTTCACCTCAACGCCGGCGCACAATTCACCGTCCGCGAAAACCTCATCATCTCGGCCTTGGTCGGCTCCGCCGCCGGCCACCACAGCCCCGATCTCACCAGCTTCGTCGGAATGACGGTCGTCTTTTAGAAGCCCCGTCAAGCCACCGCTGACGCAAGATGTTTCGCGCTACCGTAACGTCTCCGGTCACGCTTGGACTTGTGAAACGCGGTGGTGGGTTCGCAGCAATTCTTTTGGATGACAGCCAGCTTCTTCAGGTCGCGAGTGAAGACTTGATCTGATCGCACCGAATCCTGAAGGCATTTCAGATTCGCTTCGAGTTCCGGTATCCGCTTTCGCGGCAGCGAATAAACCATCCAGTTCTGGTCGCGCTCCACTTCGACCATTCCCTTGTCGCGAAGATAAGCGAGATGCTTGGAGATCTTGACCTGCGATTCGCCGAGGATGGTCTGAAAATGACAGACGCAGAGCGGCGACTTCGCCAGCAGATGCGCGATGCGCAATCGCGTCCGGTCGCTGAAACATTGATGGATTTGAACCAAGTCCATCCGGACTTAGCAACAGGTTGCGACGGGGGCACAGCAAGCGTCGACCGGCACGCCCGCGTCTTTCTGCCGCTCCTGTGCGAGACACTGGGTGCGCCGCTTGCCGAGGATCACGTCGAGATGTGCGCCGGCCGGGTTCACTTCCGCGACCGGATACTGCGCGACGACGCAGCAATCGTACTCGACTTCGACCTCGAGTTGATCGTGCGGCAGGACCTTGCCCCCGAGTTGGAGGATTTTCGCGAAGCGGTCGGTCTTCAGCCGGTGGTCCGTGTCCTGCCCGACGTGAGTTTGGAGCAGGACGGTCTCGCTCCTTCTCATCACGCCGCCGCAATCAATGAAGTTCTTCACGACGTGGCCCACTTCGGTGACGTGAGCATGAGGCGGGATGAAATCGCCATCCGGTAAAACAAAGCGCGGCAAGGTATCAGGATACTTTTCGAGAACCGAGCGGAGATCAGAAAGCTTCATGCCGACTCTATATTCCTATTGCGGCATATAGTCAAGGGATTGGGAAGTTCCAGCGGGCGGCAACGAGGCCTCGTTTTGAACCAAAGACGCGAAGCTCGGTCAAATCAGAATGCGAGAGTGGATGATTCTTCATTGCTTGCTCTTTGCCGGCGTTACCATTGCGCCAGGATTGTCTGATCTGCCGCCCGCGGACGAGCGGGTCTGGCACGAATTCATTGAATGGTTCGCTGCGCAACCGCCCAAGAGCGATCCACGCGAACTGATCGGCGCCTATCGAAACGAATTGATCAAGCGGGGGACGCATGCTGAAGAGGCGGACCAGCAGATGTCCGTGGTCTGGAAGCTAGTGCTTCGCCGACCCGAAGGAGTGAAGCTTCTGTGGAACAAAGTCTACGCGGGTGATAAACCGATTTTCAGCGAACAACCAACCGCCCTGCTCGTGCAGGCCGTGCAATCTCGATCGCCGGCCGCGGCGCTGGATGTCGGCATGGGCCAGGGTCGAAATTCCTTATTCCTGGCGCTGGCAGGATGGAAAGTTACCGGCTTCGACCCGTCGGATGAAGGTTTGCGACAGGCTCAAGCCAAGGCAAAGCGCCTGGGCGTCGAAATTGAGACAATCAACGTCGGCGACGATCAATTCGACTTCGGTCACAACCGCTGGGATCTCATTGTGATGACTTACGTTCATACTCCATCCCCGGCGGATGCCGACCGCTTCTGGGATGCGCTAAAGCCGGGCGGTATTGTGGTGTATGAAAATGGAGCCGATCCCGATAATCGAGTGTTGAAGGCATTTGAACGATTTCGAATCCTGCGCTGGGAAGATGTCATGGAGTTGGGCGATTGGAATCCAGGCCAGAAAACGCGGATCCAAAGGTTGATAGCCGAGAAGAGCTCTCCGTGACATTATCCCGATCCTCAAGAAATGATGAAAACCCCGGGCTTCGTGGCGAGTGGAAATTCCTAGCCCGCGACACCGAGCCGCCCTACATCGACACCACTCCGCTGGCCACGGCTGGAACCCGGAAATCCGCGAGTTCGCATCCGGACTGTGATCTCCGACGTGGAAATCGGCGATAACATCGACACCCAGCAGATCACCGTCAGCTGATTGTCTGGGGAGACAAGTCCCGGTGGCGCGTCTGCTGGAAGCGCTATGGCGGGATGACGGGTCGCGAACGCCTCGAGAGCAACAAGATAACTTTTACGGCGGAACCGGGCATGGGGATGCGGTGCAGCCCTGCATACCGCCACTCACCCAGCCTCACTACGGAGAGACTGCACTTCCCGGAAGCGCTCGCCCAGAAGGGTAAGCTCCGTTCTGCTCTCGATGAATAGTTCCCCTGCGATGCCTAGCGCTTGAAAGATCGGCAGGCTCGTGCTGATGACGTCGGTTAGCCACACCTCCATTGGGATAGGCCGGACGCTACATTCCTCGAGCTTGGTGAACGTAACAGGGTCGAGACCCGGTGGGACCAAGACGTTCTCGTCCTGAACGATTGGGACGCCGTACTCGCGAATGTGAGCGATGTATGACGACATATCAATAAATGGCACCGTGCGCCAAACATTCTCCAAATGCGCTTTTACAAAAAAGGGCCCCATTACGCCGGCTTCCTCCACGAGCTGGCGATGGCGTGTCACGACAGCACCGACTGCTGAAAAAATTGCATTCAAATCGAGAAATCGAACTCCGGTGAGAGCAGCCTCGTTTACTACGGCGATGAATTCGGGGGCAGTACCATAGCCTGCCAAATAGTCAGGGGCGGTATATGAGTTAATCGGCATCGTGACGAACGAATCGCAATTCCGAGAAAATTCCCAAGTAAATACACGACGGTTTGCTTGGTTGTCTGCTACTTGGCGCGCGACAAAGCCCTCGGCGCGACTGAAAAAGTTGTCGAATGGAATCGGATTCGTGCGCATCTGTGCCACGAACTCTGAGAATCCTTTTGGGTACCAATGTTCCTTCACCTGATACGGATCGGAAAGGAGAGCGAGGTGCAAAAAAGGCTGGTTCTTTTCAGCCTGTGATGTGACTGGCGTTCTCGTGACGAATTTCGCTAATCGCTGTCGAACGCGGTCACCCTTGCGCCATAGCCGTTCCAAAATTACACGGTCATTTTCAGGCCGTGGATCGGAAGCATCTCCTACTCGCCGATAGATCCTACCGTCTATATGGACATGCGGTGTATCGACTCCCGGCGGGATTCGAACAACGACGATCGAGCGGGCCGGATCAAGCTCGATCTCATTAACAGGGCCGTCGAAGACGCGTGTTTCATAGAACATCTCGGGATTCAGCGTGTCTTTCGCGGAATTCCTTAGTGCCTGTAGTACTCTAGGTACGTCCTCCTTCAACACTCCCGGGAATGCCGTCGCGCAAAGAGTGTTTTGATCTGCCGCAACGCCAATGATCAACCAACCGCCATATTGATTAGCGAAAGCTGACAAACTTTTTCCAAACGCTTTGACTGAAATCGGCTGTGATTTGTATTCGACATACCAACCCTCCGAAACTTCACGGAGGCCCGAGAGTTCTGCCCCGCTCACGTCGGCCAGTTCACAGCTGAAGGGATTGTATCGAAAATTCATGTGGCCCGGCGATTAGATGCCGTTCCTGGACCTTCAAAGGACAACCAATGGAGTCAATCGTCAAAGTCGCTTGCATGAGAAACAGAAAGCCCGCCGGGGAGAAGCCGGCGGGCTTTCGCTGCTGCTGTTGTTGTCCTAACCGCGTTGTCTGTCTTACGGAATGGGAACGAAGCCGACCTGCTGCACGATCTTCTGGCCGGCGGCGCTGATGGTGAAATCGAGAAACTGTTTCGCGAGGCCGGTCGGTTCGCCGTTGGTGTAATAGAAGGTCGGGCGGGCGTAGGGATAGGTCTTGGCGTGGACGGTCTGCGTGGAAGGCAGCACGCCGTCGATCGGCATGACTTTGATGCCGCCGGCTTTCGTGTAAGCGAGGCCGACGTAGCCGACCCCGTTCGGATTCTTGCCGACTTCGGATGCGATCTGTTCGTTGCCCGCCATCTTCTGCGAGCCACCGGCGTAATCGCGCTTCTTCATCGCCAGCTCCTTGAAATCGGAGTAGGTGCCGGAGGAAGTGTTGCGGGTGTAGATGGAAATCTTTCCACCCGATCCGCCGAGCGCGCTCCAATCGGTCACCTCACCGGTGAAGATTTGTTCGACCTGTTTTTTCGTCAGGCTCTTGATCGAGTTCGCGGAGTTCACGATCACCGCAATCCCGTCGTAGGCGACGATGGTCGGTTTCATATGAACGCCTTTGGCCGACGCCTGGCCGACTTCGGCCGGCTTGGCGCGACGGCTCGACATGCCGATCTGCGCCGTGCCGTCGATGATCGCGGCGATGCCGGTGGTGGAACCTTCCGCGGCAATGTCGAAGGTGGTCCCGGGATGTTGGGACTTAAATTGCTCCGCGAGCTGCGGCACGAGTTTCGCGCCGAGCGTGTCGGAGCCTTTGATGACGAGCTTCTCCGCGAGCGCTTCCGTGGTGACGAAGGCGAGCGCGAGGGCGGCCAGGAGATGAGTGAGTTTCATAGTTGTTTTGTGGTTGGAGGGACGGGCATGGCCCGTCCCAATTGTTAGAACTTCACGTTCAGGTCGGCCTGAAAGATCTGGTATTTCCTGAGCGGACTGATGCTGAAGGCGTCGCCGACGCCGCCCGTGCCGAGATCGTGGTCGATCTGCCGGCCGTAGCCGTAGGTAAGATTGAAGATGATGGCGTCGCTGAGCGCGTATCCGCCGCGCACGGCCACACCTTCCATGTTCACGCGGCTGTCGAAAAGGTCGGAATCGACCAGGTTCGGATCGACGGCAAACTGCTCGACGTGCTGCCAGAACGCTTCCAGCGACCAGTCGTGCTTCTGTTTGATTTTGCCGATGCCGATCCCGATTTGGTAGGCGTAGCGCTGGTCGCCTTTGTCCGGATGGCCGGCCGCGAGAGCGCGGTCGTCGCCTTCCAGGTTCACCGCGAAATCGGAGAAGATGCGCATCGGGATTTCGCCAAACTTCCAGCCGAACTCCGCCGGCATGTCGAAGACCATCAGACTGTTGATCCCGGTCTGGTTGGGCGAAACGGTGGTGGCGCCCACCCGGAAATTCGGGTCGCCGACAAAGCGGATGTTAAAGGTGTCGCCGTTCCCCGTGCAATTGTAGAGCGTCGGCGCGAACTGGAGATAGACGTCCTTGGTGAAATTGATCTTCGCGCCCACCTGCCACGCGAGGAGGAACGCGTCGGTGTTCGGCACGAGCCGGCCACCGGTGACCGAGCGCGGACCGACCGGGTCCTCAGGATTGGAATCGTCGTAGATAAATTGCGCGAAGTTCGCGAACAGATCGATCGCGATCTTGGTCGGCTCGGAGGAAACGGCCGCCACCGCTTTCCCATCCTTGTCGTAGGTGGCCGCCGAAGTCTGGCCGCCGCCTAACGAGAGGTTAAACGTGTGCTTCCATTGTTCCGCGAGTCCTTCCGGATTGATGTCCGCGTCCCAAATCATCGAGGTGGTGACGAGCGGATTCTGCATCCGGCCAGCCGTGAGTGTGATGTCGCGGAATCCTTTGTAGCCCAAGTACGCCTGGCCCACATTCAGGCCGTCGCTTGCCTTGGAATAAGGACCGCCGCTCGCTTCGTCGCCGATGGTGACATTGGTCGAGCGCGGGTTCGAGCTCGTCTCGAGGCGCAGGCCAAAGAACCAATCGTCCGCGAGCGTACCGCGAAGACCAAGGCGCAGACGATAGCGGGCTCGGTTGCGCTGGGTGTTTTCGCCCGCGGGCGTAATTCTATCAGGCGGGCCGGCCCGCCCGGTGCGGGCTTCATAACGCATCCGCATATCACCATAGAGTTCGATCTCAGTGATTGGCGCCGACAGCTTCCATTTGCCGCCGGAAGTGCTCGCGACATCCTTCAACAGCTCGCCGCGGACTTCTTCCGCTTCCTGGTCGGTGATGATGCGCTTCTTCACGAGCAGGTCGAGCAGAGCGCCTGCATCCTGCGCGCGCGCGGCGACGCCGCCAATGACGAGGCTGAGAGCCACGGTGATTAACACGAAATAGTTCCGTAACATTTGTTCTCCTTGTTTCTGCGGTTGGGTTCAGGCCGGAGAGCGTTGGGCCCAGCGGCAATTGTCTGCACGCGCCGAAGCTAGAGAACGATTGTTACGGACAGATGGCGGCCAGGTGACAGTTGCGTGAATTCGCAGTGCTTCTCTGTGTTGAAGAAGCCGGAAGATAAAGTGAACGCCCCCCTTCATCCGACATCTAACCACTGGCGGCTTAGGCGCCCAGCGTGGACGCGCTTATCTGCAAAAACGCAAACTTGTGTCACCGACCCTCCGCATATTTGCTGCCGCCGTCGCGTGCGTCACCGGATTTGCACAAGCCCAAACGGATGACCGTTCCGCAAAGCCGATTACGGGCACTCTTCTTCTCGACCCCGCTCCGATTACGCTAACCACCAGTTTCACGAGGCCTACCACTTCGCCGACGCTCGAACTCGCGACACGTTTCATTGGAGACCAGATCGACAAGAAGTGGAATGCTGAGGCAGCAGAAGCTACGATAGATCGCCTCTGGAAGGCTTCATTCCTCGGCTTCATACCAGTTAAGCCAGGGGGCCATCCCGCGAACATGAATTCGCCGGTTGAAAAGGATGATGATCCTTTCTTCACTCCCGCATACCTTACAGTCGTAAGCCGACAGCTCGATCGCGAAGTAGCTGCTTCTGATAAGCGCGCCAAGTTCTTATTCGGACACTGAGAACATGTCTATTTTGCGATTCACATTCCTAATCTTCGTGGCGCTCCTGTTTTTCGGTAGAGCTGTCCCCATTCACGCCGATCAGCTGGACGAGCTCATCAACGCCCAAATGAAAAAGCGCGGCATCACCGGCCTTAGTCTCGCCATCATAGACGGCGGAACGATTGTTCGAGAACAAGGCTACGGATTCACCGACAAAAGCGGCAGGACACCGGTGATTGCTTCCACCCTTTTCCAGGCGGGCTCCGTGAGTAAACCGGTCGCTGCGCTCGGGGCGTTGCATTTGGTGGACAAGGGATTGTTGTCGCTGGACGAAGATGTAAACACGAAGCTACGCACATGGACTGTGCCTCGGAATAAATTTACCGATGCGCACATCGTGACGCTGCGTCTGCTTCTAAGTCACTCGGCAGGAATGACGGTGCATGGATTCCCCGGTTATCGCGTTGGCGCACCTCTCCCGACGCTGATCCAAGTGTTAAACGGCGAGAAACCTGCCAGCACGGCTGCGATTCGGGTAAACCAAATTCCGGGGAGTCAATGGAAGTATTCGGGCGGTGGCTACGTGGTCATGCAGCAGATGGTCCTCGATGTCACAGGCAAGCCTTTCCCACGATTCATGGATGAGACGGTGTTGAAGCCGCTCGGCATGTCGTCAAGCACTTACGCTCAGCCACTGCCAGAGGAGATGGCGCCTAAAGCCGCGAAAGGATACGGCGGGATCTTCGGCCAGTCAGTCAACGGAGGATGGCATCTCTATCCGGAGATGGCGCCAGCGGGTCTCTGGACCACCGCCGGAGATCTTGCGCGCTTTGCCATTGGTATTCAGAACTCAGTTGCCGGCCATTCCAATCCGGTGATCTCTCAGTCATTGACCCGACAGATGTTGACCGTCGAACAGATGAACTACGGACTTGGCCTCGGTCTCAGAGGCAACGGACGGACCCTAAGGTTTGGACATGATGGAGCCAACGCGG
>JBEEHU010000026.1:0-25168 GCA_041167565.1 Verrucomicrobiota bacterium
CGAGCAGGCAAAAAATAAACGCGCGACCCTTGAATCCCATGAAAACGAGCGCATACAGCACGAGCGCGATTAAGACCGGCTTCCAGATCTCGACGTTGCTCATCGCGGCCATGAACAAGTCGAGCGCAGGGCTCGTCCATCGTTCGTTGATAAGATGAAAAACGACCTGATCCATGCGGGCTGGGCTCACGATAGAGGATTCGTCGGAACGTTAAAGTGTTGAAACATGGGCGCGATCCAACCAGTCACTAATATGCGTTTACGCCTTCTGGCTCTCGTTCTCGCGCTTTCGTCAGGGGCCCTGCCGGTTAGCGCCGCGCCGTTTCCGGACGCCAAAGACATCCTGGCCTCGGTCCGTCTGCACCAGGCGCAACAGGAGATCGATCTGCAGGGACAACTGCGGGAGAACGAAAAGATAATTCCGTTTCGGCTTACCCAGACCGGACCGGTCATTCGTTACACTTTTTCGAAACCGGACGAGGCCTTGCAACTGCGGCTGGGTGATAACGATTCGCGGCTCGAAGAAGTCACGCGCGAGGGCGTGGAAAAAATCACGCCGGCGCAGTTCGACCACAAAGTGCGCGGCACCGCGATCACCTACGAAGATCTCTCGCTGAGATTTCTCTATTGGCCGAACGCGCGGGTCACGGGGGAAAACTCCATCAGCCTGCGCAATTGCTGGAAGCTGGAATTGAAGGCGCCGAACCGGCAGTCGGAATATGGCAACGTCTGGCTCTGGGTGGACAAGGAGGGCGGAGCGCTCATGAAGCTGGAGGGATACAATTGGAACGGCAAACTCGCGAAACGCTTCACCGTCGTCTCCGGCCAAAAGATCCAGGACCGCTGGGTTTTGAAAGAGATGCGAATCGAGGCATTTGATCCAGCGACGGGCAAAGCGCAGTCGCGCACTTATCTCGAGATCAAGAAGTGAGTCATCTCCTGTAGCGGCGGCCTGTGACCCGCCGAACCGTGTCCAATTGCAGCGAGTCCGGCGGTCATTAGACCGCCGCTACAAGGAAGCTACTGGCGCGGTTTAATCGGATGGAGTAAAAAGGTTGTCGCATGAATCGGATCAGACTTTTGCTCGCCACAGCCTTCGGCTTCTTCGCTATCACCGCCGCGGCGCAAAACACGCCCCCGATCGTCACAAATCCAATCGCGGATTTCACCGAATATCCGACGACGCAGCGCTCGATCGATCTCACCACGGTCTTTGCCGATTCAGACGTGAACGCAGCCGTGCGGATGACGACGGTGTTGGGGACCTTCGACGTTGCGCTCTTCGGCCAGCAGAAGCCCATCACGGTTACGAATTTTCTGAAGTATGTGGACCAGGGAGGCTACTTCATCCTCGATAAAACTACCGGCCAGATCGCACCGAGTTTCATCCATCGATCCGTGTCCGGTTTCGTCATCCAGGGCGGTGGGTTCCTCGGCACGGTCGATCCGTCGTTGAGCACGAACCCGAACAAAGACAACGTCCAGCCGACGCAAGTCCTTAGCTTGGGGTTTATCCAAAACGAACCTGGAATTTCAAACAAGCGCGGGACGGTCGCGATGGCGAAGTTGGCCAATGATCCCAATAGCGCTACCAGCCAGTGGTTCATTAACCTCGCCGATAACGGGGGCGCGCCAAATAACCTCGATACGCAGAATGGCGGTTTCACCGTCTTCGGCCGCGTTGCCGGCAACGGTATGACCGTAGTGGATGCCATCGCCGCCGTGCCGCGTTTCAATGCCGGCGCGCCCTTCGATAGCATTCCGTTGCGCAATTACACTGCGCCGAACCCGATAAAGGTCCCCAATCTCGTCTTCATTCCCGGCATCGCGCGCATTTCGCCGCTCAACTTCTCGGCCGTGAGCGACAATCCGAGCGTCGGTGTGGGAATAAGCGGCACGAAATTGCTCGTGGCCGGAAATCAGATCGGCACCGCTCACATCACGGTGACTGCGACCGACCTCGATGGCGCCACGGTCTCGCAAATGTTCACCGTCAACGTCATCGCCGCGCCGGGCCGCCTCGTCCAACTCTCAACCCGCATGGAAATCGGCAAAGGCGATAACGTCCTTATCGGCGGATTCATTATGCGCGGGGCGGCGTCGAAACGCCTCATGATTCGCGGAATCGGGCCATCGACCGGATTGCCCGGCGCGCTCACGAATCCATTTCTGGAATTGCGTGACAACAACGGCGTCATCGCCACGAACGACAACTGGGGAGACGCCCCGAATGCGCAAGACATGATCGACGCGCACCTCGCGCCGACGTCGCCTAACGAGTCCGGGATCCTCATCACGGTGCCGTCCAATACAACCAACGCGTTCTACACGGCCATCGTCACCAGCGCGGACGACACCAGCGGCCTTGGCCTGGTGGAAGTTTACGATGTCGACAGCGGACCGGGCTCGACCTTGCTGAACATTTCTACTCGCGGCCTGGTTGGGATTGATCCGAAGGAGTTGATCGCCGGGTTCTTTGTCGGCGGCAGCGAATCGAAACAGGTTTTGATCCGCGGGATCGGGCCATCACTCGCCAGCGCGAACATCACAAATTTTCTCGCCGACCCGATTCTCGAGGTGCACGACGCTCAGGGCGGTGTCTACATCAACGACGACTGGGGGCAGAGCGCGGACAAAACTGCGATTCAGAACAGCGGTCTGGCACCCACGAACCCGAAAGAATCGGCCGTGTTGCGGATCCTCCCGCCCGGTCCTTATACCGCGATTCTGCGCGGGACGAATAGCACGACCGGCGTCGGCTCGGTGGAAGTTTATCAGCTGTAGCGGTGTTAGCTCAACGGCCTTCGAACGCGCCGTTGCCTTCGTCGATATAAACGCTCTCACCGACGAGGGAGACGCGAAGATGCTGACGCCATTCGCCCGACGGAAATTTGCGCGCGGCCTCCAAAGTTTTGCTCAACACTTCGGACCTGGCGGAACGGCCGTTCATCGCTTCCGCCAAAACGCGGCCGTCGAATTTTGTCGGCGCGGTTATTCCGAGAATGTTCAAGACAGTCGGGGCGAGATCGACGTTGGCGCTCGGAACATCATTCATGAGCCCGCGACGAAAGTCGGGTCCGGCTGCGATCAAGGTGTTGTGAACATCGAACTCACTCAAGCTGGCGTGGGTTCCTTCGCCCGGGCCGCGCCCGGAATCGGCGATGATCTGGCCGGGCACGCCGAAACGATTCGCCTTCGGATTCCAACGCATCGCCACCATCACGTCCGGCGCTTCGGCGGTGTTCGCGTGGACGAACTCGAGTGGAAATGTGCCTTCGAATTTTTCGCGCGCGAAAACCACGCCCGCAAAATCAGAGCGCTGGGCCCATTCCACGAGGCGGGCCGTCACCTCGCGATCGTGCTCGATCACATAAAACAGAATCGTGCCGCCGTTTCCGACGACCATGATCTGCCCCGCTTTGGGCGCCGCTTCGAAGGCTTTCACGGCGTCGAAACCGGCCGCGCGTAAAACAGCGACGAAATCGATGCTGCGCTCGATGGTGGAAAACCCGTGGTCGGACACGACGAAGATGTCCGTGTTCCCGCGCATCTTTTTCTTCGCGAGCGCGTCGAGCACGAACGCAAGATTTTGATCCGAGCCGCGAATCGCGGCGACCGATGTCTCGGCGCCGGGCGATTTTTCGTGCTGGGTGAGATCGGGCTCGCTCAACCAGAGCAGTGAAAAAGCGGCCACCTCGTCATGCCAGAGAGTCTCGGTCAGGGCGCGGGCCGCAAATTCGTTGCGTTGCGCGCCCGCCTCGCCCGGCACGTCCAGCAAAGGCCCGAGCGCTTGCTGCAACTGCTCGCGCAGGTTTGGAGCCACCGGGCTGGCGGCGAAGATCGTGAACCCTTTCTTGGAAAGGCCCGTCATCCATTCCGCGTGCCGATCGTGCAGCAACGTCACGGCCTTGCTGCCGGCGACCGCCGTGCGCCGTCCCGCACTCCGCACGATTTCAGCGATGGTCGGAAAGGCGAGATATTTACCGCCCGTGACTTCGTCTCCTTTTTTGATGGTGGCTGGTTCGGCATTCTCGAAAGGCTTCCGGGCCTCGATCTGCGGCCGGAATTCGCGGTTCGCGAGCAAACTGTTTCGGTTCGGATAGACGCCCGTCGCGATGGCGGCGCCGTTGACGTTGGTGGCCGTGGGATAAACGGAATGATGATGCCGAAACGTGACGCCTTCCTGCGCGAGTTTCCAAAGCGCGGGGGTATTCTTTTCGGTCACGAAATCCGGGCGCATCCCATCCCAGACGAGCACGACGACGTGGCGGTCGTTCGCGGCGGGTTTCGGTTCGGAAAGGGCGGTGGCGGGGAGGAAGCCGGCCAGGAAGAGGAGAAACGTCCAACGTCCAATCCCGCAGCGCGGGACCCAACGTTCAATGAAAGAGAGAATCATTGTTAGCTGTTGATCAGTTGTTCGCGAATTTCGGTGGGACGAGCCAGCGCAACTCGCCTTTCATGGAGGCCGAGTCTAGTTCGACGAGCGCTACGCCGGCCTTCGAAAGCTTTGTCTCGCCGCCGGTCAGTTGGAAGATGGTTCGGGTGAAGTCGGGTTCGTGTCCAACGATCATGATGCTGTTGCCGGAAAAATCTTTGAGCAGCTTCCTTAGTTTGCCGGCGTCAAAGCCAGGTCGCAGCAGCGGATTGACGCGAACTTTCTGGCGCAAATATTCGCCGGCGATTTCCGCGGTCTGACTGGCGCGCGGCAAGGGGCTCGTAACGATCGCGGGTGAGATGTCGAGTCGCGCGAGCAGCTTCGCGACCGCGGCGACCTGCTCGTTGCCATCCTGAGTGAGAGGGCGTTCGTCGTCGGGCTTGTCCCAACTCGGCCAGTCCGCTTTTCCGTGACGAAAAAAATAAAGTTTCATTGCAGTTAAGGGTGATGTTGCGCTAGCGGATGAAGTTCAATCCATTGGGAATGTATTGCGGAAAGACGTAGGCATACAGCATCACGATGACCCCGACGATGGCCGCAAGTGCCACGGAGTGCCAGAACAGGAAGCGGAAAATGGAGCCTTCGTTCCCTACTTGGTTGGTGGCGGCCGTGGCAATGCAAATGGATTGCGCGTCAACCATCTTGCCCATCACGCCCCCGGCGCTATTCGTGGCGCACATGAGAATAGGACTGAGATTGAGCTGCTGCGCGGTGATTCGTTGCAGATTTCCGAAAAGCGCGTTCGACGAAGTGTCGCTGCCGGTCAGCGCGACGCCCAGCCATCCGATGTAGGCGCCGAAGAACGGAAAGAGCCAGCCCGTCCGCGTGAAGGCCAGCCCCAGCACGGCGTCCATGCCTGAGTAGCGCGTCACGTAACCTATCCCTAGCATGCACGTCATCGCGATGATGGCGAATCGCAGGCGCAAGAGAGTTTTGCCGAGGATGCCGAACATCCGGCCGAAGCTGAGCCCAAGAAGAAGCCCGGCAAGGATGACGGCAAGGAAACAACCAGTGCCCGTCGCAGTCAGCCAGTTGAAATCGAAGCGGGCGGCTTCGGGCGTTGGCCTGGCGGCGACAGGTGTCGTTCGCAAAACTTTTCCGTGGAGCCAGGGCCAGTCCCAGCCCGCTGGACCGGGGCGCGGCTTGCCATCGTCCATTACCACTTTAAACGAAGGAGTCGTGGCCTCGTTCAGGGCGTTCTTAATCGAGGGAAGCCCCCAGCACAGAACGAAGATCGACAGGATCAGGAAAGGCATCCACGCCTTTGTGGTTTGTCCGGCGGAGTAATGTTTGCTGGAGCTTGTCGCGGAAGATGCATTCACAGCCGCTTCATCGGGGAAGCGCCAGATTTTTTTCGGTTGCCAGACGCGGAGAAAAAGCATCGTCACGACGAGCGACACGATCCCCGAAGCAATATCCACGAGGTTGCTGTCCATGTGATTGGCCCAGAACCATTGCGTCGCGGCGAAAGAACCGCCGACGACCAGGATCGCGGGAAGAACCTGGAATGTTTCTTTCCAACTCACCATGGACCGCGCCAGCCAGATGGGAACGACCACGGCGGTGATCGGAAGGATGCGCCCGATCATCGCGCTGAGATCGCTCTCATTCAGCGCGGTCACAGCAGCCAGGGTGTGCACGGGCGTGCCGATGGCGCCCCAGGCCACCGGCGAAGTGTTGGCGATCAGATTGAGGGCCGCGGCCTGGAACGGTTTGAAACCAAGTCCGATCATGAAGGCGCCGGCGATTGCCACCGGCGCGCCGAACCCGGCGCAGCCTTCAATGAACGCGCCGAAGCAGAACGCCACGAGCAGGAGTTGCAAACGCCGATCCGGCGTGATGGCCGCGACCGACTGCTTCATGATTTCGAATTGGCCGGTCTCGACAGAAATATCGTAGAGAAAAACCGCCGCGATCACGAGCCAGACGATTTTCAGGAGACCGAAAGCCGCGCCGTAAAAGAAACTGCTGATTGCAAGCAAGGCGGGCATCTGGAAAGCGACCATCGCCACGAGCACGGACGTCGCCGCCCCCGCGATGGCGCACAAGTGTGGCCGCACCTTCAACCCCGCCAAGAGCCCTAACAGAACAACGATCGGCAACGCAGCTAGCAGCGTCGAAAGCCACCAATGCCCCAAAGGATCATAAACCTGTGTCCAAGTCACAAGTTCATTTCATCCTTCATAATTCATCGCTCATCCTTTATCCACACCGGGTAGCCATGCATGTGCTAGCGCGTCAAATTTCTGACCGCAAGGTCGCTCCAGAACATCGAGTCGCCCAACCGAAATGCTGAAATGAGCGCCGCAGAAGATGGCACTGTGCTCTCTAGGAATGGAAGGTGACGCTGCCTGACGGTTGCGGAAAGCGTCGAGTAAAAGTGCATAGCAGTGGACCCGGCAAAATGCTCGCAATGCGTGACTGAGGAGTGACAACGCGCACATAGCACAAGCATGTTCAAGGGCTCCCCGCGCGAACTCAGGATAAATCCTCGTCTCTAAGATATGATGAACGAAAAGCTGCTCTAGCGGAAATGGCACATCGCACAACTCACACATTGAGCCACGCTCCTGCTTCACCGTGCGTCGTGCTCGCACGTCCGCTCTTGTGCAACGGCATGGTCGGAGGCGTCGAACAGTCGGCCCAAGGGGAAGATGTGATTGGACGCCGCTCACAGGCCTAACGAGAACAAAATCCTTCATTCCGACAACTTTCGCGAGCTGACTGCATCATCTGGTTAGGTTGTATCATTTCTTTTTCGTTTCCGCAGCCGTTTGAAAATCGGACTTCAACTTAATGAAATCGGTGGCGATGACTTCGAGCCAAGTATCAATGTGCGCCATCTTTGCCATCATCAATCGGTGGAGCGTCACAATCTTCGTTTGCTTGGCTGATGCGACGGCAGAGCGGAATTCATCAATCGTGTGCCCCAAGCTGTCGATTTCGGCCGCACTCGTGAGTGCCTGAAGAAGCTCTTGCGAACCAAGCTGCTCAGCGATCACTCGACAGTCTTCAATGTCGCGCTTAATTCTACGCACTCTCTCATGAGCGGAAAGCATTCGCGTCTCCAACGCCGTCGCCAATTCGTTAGCTTTTACTTTCGCGTTGAATCGAGCGGTTCGAATTGAAAGCCAGAGGCTGACCAATGACACGATAAGGGCAAGACTCGCGATGTGAAACGGCGTCATATTCTTTGCCTAACGAGAACAAGATGAGCGACGGCCACCGAGAGCGGCGTGGCCCGAAGTTCAATCGCATGGTTAGGCGCATTGGGAGTTATCATTCGAGTGCGTCTTTGAACGCCTCATCAACTTCTGTTGAGTCGGCTACAAAGCCATTTCGGACCAAGAGATGAATATCGGCTACCAAAACCTTCATTGAGAGGAATGCTATCAAGGCAGTAGAGTCTCTCTCTTTGTTCTGTGGCGAAGTGGATAGATGAACGAAATATGGATGAAGAACGGCACCGGGGGCGCCATGTGCGTGCATCGAAGCGAGGTGGTAGAGAAGGTTGTAATCCGCACTCCAAGGCTCTCCGAGCTCCTCCGCTCGCTGTTGGACGCTGCCTCCTGCAAAACTCGAATGAATGCGTTCCTTGCCTTGTTTGTCTTTGAACCGAAACCGCGACTGGAAGCGGGTCGAAGCAGCATCGAGGCTTGCAAGCGAGCTTTGCTCGCCTGACTTTTGCATGTTTTTGCGGAGTTCGATCACGGTGTAGTTGCAGAAGTCTTGGGCACGCGTTTCAGGATCGCGCTCAATCCAATGCAAATTGAGCGATGCCTCCCAAAGCTGACGAAGGAGCACAGCCCCGCTCTCGTGATATAGCTCCGGCAAGATGAGTCCGAGTGCCTTGTAGGCATTGAAGGCGTATGAGAACGAGGCGATGGCTACAAACGGCCAAAGCTCTGGTGTAGTAGCGTGCTCACCGTGAACGGTCTGAGCTGTCGCGTCTCGCAGATGCTCATATCGCTTGAGAAGCTTCTCGAACGGAAGGCGTGCTTTCCCGTCCCCTTTGCTTCCGATAAACGCCGTATTTAGGAGAGACATGGAGATGCGCCTAACGAGGACAAGATCAGCGACGGCTGGTGGGGTGGCGCGTGGCTGCGGGTTGAGGGTGGAATTTCATGGAATGGAGCGAGCTGGGAAGCCGCGACATAGACGGGAAGGGCGGAGGCTGAGTCATGGGAAATGACGAATCAAAGTGAGGAACCGAGCCCGCCAGCCGTTCGCTCCATTGCGCCTTCATGCCTGCTTTTTGCTCGACGCGTAGCCGAATATGAAGCCGACGATGCCGGAAAGAATTGCAATCAACTCTTTTGTGTTCTCCGGCACAAGCTTGGCCGCGAGAAGAAAAACAATGGCCGTGATCGCGATGGGGATACTGACGATGACAATCGCCTCGGTCATCCAATACTTGTCGTGGTGCTTTAGGACCAGAAAGCAAATAATCAGAACGGCGATTCCGAACCCTAGAACTGCGTATGGTAGCATAGTGTTATTGTTGGTTGAGTGATGTGGCTTAACGAGAATTAGACGAAAAAGTTTCGTCTAACTCAGAATTGGGGCAGGACGGAATGGGAGGGTACATCCAGGGGACAGAGGTCAGAGGTCGGAGGTCGGAGGTCGGAGGTCGGAGGTCAGATGATGTTCCACTTCGAGCGCTTTGTCCCGGGCTCCATTTCCCAGAGGCGGCACCCGCCCTTGTAGGCGTTGCGATTGTGGCCCATCTCGATGCCTTCAGGCAGGGAATCGAATTGCTTGGCGTTACCACCGCCGAGAACAATGTAATCGGCGATGAAGGAGAGCTTGAGCTGTTTCAGGCAGAAGAGGACGTGGCGCATCCACTCCTTCTTGCCCAGACGCTCGAGGCCGGGCTTGCCGAGGTATTCTTCGATGATGGTGCCTTCGTAGGGAAGATCGCCCAGCTCGAGCGGCATAAGGTTCTTCGTCCAGGCCAGGGCGGAACCGAGGCCGGTCCCAAGCCCGAGGAACAGCATTCGTCCGCCGCGATAACTTCCGAGCGCCTGCATCGCGGCATCATTGATAACGCTGGTTGGTTTGCCTAACGACTTGTTGAAGTTCCACCCGACCCATCCCGCCGCGAGATGCTTGGGTTCGCTCGCGATGCGGCCTTTGTGGACGGGCGCGGGAAAACCGATCGAGATGGCGTCGTAACTCCAGCCTTCCGCGGTCTCCTTTACCTGCGCGATCAACTGCTTCGGCGAAAGTTTGGTGCCGGAATCGAATTTGCGCTTTTGGCTGCGCGAGATCATCAGCTTGACGTGCGTGCCTCCGATGTCGATGACGAGGATATTTTTCTTCTTCATGGAGTTTCCTTCCGCGCGATGGTGATGGGGGTCAGCTTGATCATGGGAGCTTTCTGTGATTCCGCCAGTTTGCGCGCCTGGCCGCGCGAACGTTCCCGGAAATGGAGCTGCGCCTGCAGACGCGGCGCGCCTTCTTCCGGCTTGAGGCGAACGTAGGTGCCGTCGGCCTGAAGTTCCCGGGCCTTGATGTGGTCATTCAAAAAGCGCGGCAGCACTTCGTTGATAATTTCATCGCGGAGCGTCGGGTCCTCGATTGGAAATGCGATCTCGACGCGCCGGACAAAATTTCGCGGCATCCAATCGGCGCTCGCCAGAAAAACTTCCGGCTCGCCGGCATTCTCGAAGTAATAAATCCGGCTGTGCTCGAGGAACCGCCCGACGATGCTAATGACGCGAATGTTTTCGCTGAGGTTCGGGATCTTCGGCCGCAGGCAACAGATGCCGCGAACGATCAGGTCGATCTTCACGCCGGCGCAGGAGGCTTCGTAAAGTTTCTCGATGATATGATGGTCGACGAGCGAGTTGAGCTTCACGACCATGCGGCCAGTTTTGCCGGCGACAGCATGGTCGCGCTCGCGTTCGATCATCGCGATGATCCTGTTCCTTAGGTCGAACGGTGCGACGAGGAGCTTTTTCGAACCGGGATAGCTCGCCAGACCAGTGAGCGTGTTAAAGACAATCGCGACGGCCTCGGTCATTTCCGGCTTGGTCGTGAACAAACTGAAATCCGTGTAACTGCGCGCCGTTCGCGGATGGTAGTTGCCCGTTCCCAGATGCACGTACTGGCGAAGCCGATCGGCGTCGCGTCTGACGATGAGGAGCGCCTTGCAATGCGTTTTCAGGCCGACGACGCCGTAAACGACATGCGCGCCCGCTTCTTCGAGCCGGCGCGCCCACGCGATGTTGGCGGCCTCATCGAAGCGCGCGCGCAATTCCACCAGCGCCGTGACTTGCTTGCCGGCGGTGGCCGCATGCATGAGCGCTTCCACGATGGGTGAATCGCCGCTCGTGCGGTAAAGCGTGATCTTGATCGCGAGTACTTGCGGATCTTGAGCGGCGCTCTCGATCAATTCGACGATCGGATCGAAGCTTTCGTAGGGATGATGCAGGAGGACATCCTGTTTGCGCATGACCTCGAAAATATTGACGTGCGGCGGCAAGGCCGGATCGCGCGCTGGTTGGAAAACGCGGTCCTTCAATTTGGCGAAGGCGTCGTTCGCCACCAGCGGCGCGAGATGCGTCATCGAGAGCGGACCATCCAGCTTGTAGAGATCCATCTCGCCGAGCTCAAAAAATTCCAAGAGCAATTCCCGGAAATCTTTTGGGCAATCGGTTTGGACTTCGAGCCGGACCGCATCGCCACGGCTCGAACGCCGGAGCTCCTGCTCGATGCTGCGCAAAAGATTGTCGGCCTCTTCTTCGTCGATGTAGAGGTCGCTGTTGCGGGTGACGCGGAAAGCGTGCGCGCCATCGAGGAGCAGGCCCGGGAAAAGATCGGCGATGTGATGCTTGATCAGCGACGTGAGATAGATGTAATCCCACGGCTCGTCCTCGCCTTTTCCGCGCGGCATCAAAATCAGCCGCGGCAGCACGCGCGGCACCTGCACGATCGCGTGAAGCAATTCGCCGCCGCGTTCGCTCCGGGCACGAATAAGAAGATTGTGGCTCTTGTTCAGAAGCTGCGGGAAAGGATGGCTCGCATCGACCGCCAGCGGCGTGAGCATCGGGAAAACTTCCTCGCGGAAATAGCGCTGAGCCCAGGCGCTCCGTTTCGCATTCAAGTCCGCGGCTTCGTAAACACGAATGCCATTTTTCGCGAGGAGCGGCGTGAGCTCGTCTTTCCAAAGCGCGTATTCGGTCGCGACCATCTCCCGCGCGGTGCGCTGGATCGCGTTAAAGATTTCAGTCGGGCTCAAACCGTCTGGCCCGACGTCGCTCGTCTCGCTTTCGATCTGTTGTTTGATGCCGGCGACGCGGATCTCGAAAAATTCGTCGAGGTTCGAGCTGAAGATCGTGAGGAATTTTACGCGCTCGATCAGTGGCTGGGTCGGATCCTGCGCTTCCTCGAGAACGCGCCGGTTGAATTCGAGCCAGCTCAGCTCGCGATTGATGAAATTCGCGGGCGCGGAGAAAGGAGAGGCTTGGCCGTTCTCAGCCGCGCTCGGCAGCGCGACGATATTCGACGGTTCTTCCGGCGGCGAAGATTCCGTTTTCGGCTGCATCTCTCACCGGCCGCGAGTTATTCGCCAAACCCAAGCTTTTGGAAGAAGCCGCGCTTCTCTTGTTTGCCTCCAGC
This sequence comes from Verrucomicrobiota bacterium, assembly GCA_041167565.1. GTDB lineage: Bacteria > Verrucomicrobiota > Verrucomicrobiia > Chthoniobacterales > UBA10450 > AV80. The sequence goes on from JBEEHU010000026.1 coordinate 12,059, forward strand.
CACGGCTGGCGGCCAGCACTCCACGATTTCCAGTGCGAGAAAACGAAACAGAGTCAGCCGCGCAAATTTAAAATCCAACCGCAGATTTTTCGCGATCTGCGCGATCGAGCGGGCGCCGTTGAACTGCGAAGCGAACTGCGCTTCCGCCACGGTGAGGCGAAGCTTTTGCACGCGCTCAAAACCATCCCGCGTATAAGCCGGGATGGATCCGCCGTCCAGATCCTCAGTCTTCGCGAGTTCCTGAAATTGAATGCAGCGCAACGTGGTCAGGACCCAGTGATCAATGTCCTGCTCGCCCGGGACGTCATTGCAAAAGTCCGGGAGCGCCTCGCTTTGCTCGAAGACGAACCGCACTTTTTTCGCGGCCCAAAGCTGCGAGAAAAGTTTCTGTCCGTAGTGCTGGACCAACTGCACCGCCGGTTCGTGCAGGATCAATCCCTGGCGCGAGAGGGTGAGAAAAAGCGGGCAGCCGGTCTGTCGCTGTTCCTCCCGGCCTTGCTCGGTTTGTTCGGCATCGACATTGACGAGAGTGATCGGCGCTTCCGGGCAATAGAGTTGCGGATCGCGCGTGGTGACGAGGACGATCTCTCCATTTTTCGCAAACAGTTCGACCGTCGCTTTGTTCCAGAACGATCGGAGCGTTCCGGTCAGTTTTTGTTTCCCGATCGTGTGCAGCGCGCCGTTCAGGGAAAAGAAGCTGGTGTCGCCGGAGAAAAACGCGCCGTTGACCGGCAGCGGTTCTTCGATCGCGGCTTCGGTCACCGCGGGAGTGAAGGAAGATTCCGTCGCGGAAGTTGAAGGTTGCGATTCGGGCCACGATGAAGCCGAAACGGGCGCGCTCCACCACGCGTCACTGGTCCCTCCGGCGGCGGCGGCGATTCCATCGGTCTCCGCAGTTTCGGCGGGCGCGACGTCCGTTTCAGAGGAAACCGGCGCAGCAGCTTCATTCGTTGGCGCCCATGCGGACTCATTCGCCGCCGGAGATTCCGGCTGCGGCCAGACCGGATTGGCCCATACCGGCCGTTCGTTTGCGACTGATTCCGGTTGCGCCCAGGCAGACTCTTCAGCCGCGGGAGTTTCTTCGGCTGGTGCCGCCTTCGTCTCTGGCTGGGATGGCTCGGTCGTGTCCTTGGGCATGTAATTCTCCACGGTTTTGATTAGCAAATCAGAAGTGAACGGTTTGTTCAATGATCCGATCACGTTGGCACTGGTTATTTGATCGGGTTTGAGGTCCGCGCCGAAACCCGACATGTAAATGATCGGCACTTTTGCCGTCGCCGGGTTTTCCGACAAACGCTGGCAGACTTCGTCGCCCTTCATGTCGGGCAACACGTAATCGAGCAGGATCAGATCGGGCACATCACTCGCGGCCGCGGCCAGCCCTTCCTCCGCCGTCGGAGCCGTCATCGCGACATAGTTCGCTTCCGACAGAATCTCCTTCACGAAACTGAGCAACATCAGGCTGTCGTCGATCACGAGAACTTTCCGGGTGCTCGCAGTGGATGGAGCAGCCGCGGCGGATTCGGCTCCGCGGGTCTCGTCGATTTTGCGCACCGCTTCCATGAGGAGAATTTGCCAATCGAGATCGATTGTCCGCGGGCTTGTTCCGGCGCCCGAGACTTCGGAAATCTGGCCGCCTTTCCAATTCACGATTTCGTTAAAGGCCGCGACGCCTTCCTTGTCGGGCGCGGTCGCGTGCCGCACCTGCCCGCTCTCAAAATAGACGCGCGCCTTTTCGCCTTGCGGGCCGGTGAATTGCAGCGCCGCCGACGATCCGCTCATGCACTTGAGCTGAATAATGTCGGCCAGGTGAAGATCGCTCAGCGTTCCCTGGAACTTTTCGCTGTCCGGTTTGCTCGAAGGCGAGAGCAGCGCCGCGACGAGATCGACGAAGTCGCCATGCGGGAATGGTTTTTCGAGAAAATGAATCGCGCCGAGACCTGCGGCCTGTTCGCGGTGCGCGGCGAAATGAGTCCCCGTAAGAACAATGGCGCGCGCGTTCGGATGGCTCGTGCGCAGATCGTAGAGAAATTCCTGGCCGAGATCGGGAACGGCATCGACATCGAGGACGAAAAGGTCCGGCTTGTCGCTCATGACAAGGCGCTGGGCCTCTTCCAGATTAGGAGCGAGATCGACCTGGGCGGACGGCGCCGCTTCCCGCAACGCGGCGCGGATTTTCGAAGCGAGATTCTCGTCCGGTTCGAGGACAAGAATGCGCCCGCCTTGTTCGGAGGAATTCGAGGGACTGCTCGGCATCGTTTCGTTCACAATTCAATAGGGGTGCGAGGCTGCCGGCCGTTGTAAGCCGCGCGCCACGCCCTAACAAGAGATGCCTGCTTCCGAAGAAATGGAAAGCATTTTTTCCCGTGCCGGGAGACGGCCTGCCCTCAGGCCGTTTGGGAGAAAAATGACGCGGCAGGACCGGCGCGAGGGCGCGCCGGCTCCAGAAGTCGCTCTAGTGGACTCCAGCCGTGACGCCGTGCCCGCTGTCGGTTTTGACCGTGGTGGAGCAGCCGCTGAACGCGCCCAGGAGGACGATAGCCGCAAGACAGGAGAAGAGAATTGTTCGCATGATAGTTCCTTTATCCTCTAGTTCGGAATCCAGAGAGGATTTGAGCGTCTCAGGAACTAAACCGGTGCGCCAATTCCCGGCGGCTGACCTTGCCGCGCTCGTTTACCGGAATTTCTTCGACGAAAAAAATCCGCTTCGGCACCTGCCATCCGCTCAGCCGGCCACGGCAGAACTCCAGCAGATCGATTTCGCGCACGCCTTCATCAGCCACCACGCAAGCGGCGACTTCTTCATTGCGCCGGATCGCTTCGCGGCCGAAAACCACCACCGCCCGAACCCCGTCGAAGCGCAACAGTTCCGCTTCGACTTCCGCCGGATTCACCTTTTTCCCCGCGACGTTGATGACGTCGGAAATCCGGCCGACGATACGAAAGCCGCCGGCACTCGCGCTTAACAAATCGTCCGGAACGAAAATCCCGTCGCCGAGCTTTTCGTCATCCGGTTCGGGAAAATAGCCGTCGCCGGCTGCTGGACTGCGAACTCGAACCCGGCTGGCGGCAGCATCCGGCTCCATCAATTCCAACTCCACTCCCTGCATCGGCTGTCCGACAAGGCCCGGTTCGAAAAGTTCTGCGTCGCGGTCGTAGCAAATCCCTCCGCATTCCGACGAACCGTAAAAGGAATGGATCGAGCGCTGAAATTTCTCCCGAAATTTTCGCGCGACCTCCAGCGGCAGCGGCGCGCCCGCGGAAATACAAAGCCGCAACTTCGCCAGCGCCGGTGGATTCTCCATTTCGCAAAAGGCCTGATAGAAAACCGGCATACCGGGGAAAATCGTGGCGCCGGTGCGCGCGAGATCGTCGAGGACAGCGCGTGGCATGCGATCGCGACTCAGCACCAACGGGACGCCGCGGACCAGCAACGGCGTGACGAGATTGCTGAAGCCATAGGAATGGGAAAGGGGAATGACAGCAAAATTGAGATCGTCCGCGCCGATCCCCATCGTGTCGCAAATCTGGATGCAATCGGCCAGGAGCTGCTCGCTCCGGAATCGGATGGCGCGCGGCGCGGCCGTCGTGCCCGAGGTTAATTTCAATAGCGAAGCGGCGGGCGGTTCTTTGCAAATGGCGAGCGCCGCCTCGCGTTGTTGCGGTGTGATGGAACCTTCGAGCGGCAGAGCCACCACGCGCCGGCGCAGAGCGGCGAGGAGGTGGGAAGGCCAGTCCGGATGGTTGCCGATATCGATCGGATGGACCCGAGCGTCATCGGCGATCTCGCTTTCCAGAGCCCCGGCCCGGCTCTCGACCTCGCGAAACGTGTGCAACACTTCGCCGCGCGTGTCGAAAATCGCGGGCGCGTCTCCTTTGCGCGCGAGCGTTTCCTCCCACGCGGCAAGCAGGGCGTCGTCCAATTTCATCCCTTGCGCGTCTGCATGATCGCGCCTAAGTTCGCCACTCATTTCCAAACATGAAAGCGGACATTCATCCTGAATATTTCGAGACCGATATCTCCTGCGCCTGCGGTGCTGTCTACCACACCCGCTCGACCAAGCAGGACATTAAAATCGGCATCTGCGCGGCTTGCCATCCGTTTTTCACGGGCGAACAAAAGTTCGTCGATACCGCGGGACGCGTGGAGAAATACGCGCGCCGTTACGGCGGGACCAAGGCCACTCGCGCCGGCGCAGCCAGAAAAGCTTAGGGCTTAGCTTTCCAGACGGTGACTTCCGACTGCGTTCGGGGTCGCCGTTTTTGTCTTATGGACTTCAATTCGTTAGTCGAGCGCAAGCGCGAGCGTTTCGAGCAACTCGAACGCGAGATCGCCGATCCCGCTCTGTTCGAGAACCGAAAACGCGCGAGCGAAATCATGCGGGAACATTCTAGCGTGAAGCAATTGCTCGCGCGCTGGAACGAATTGGAAATCGCGCGCGAGCAGCTCGACCAGAACCGCGAGCTGGCCGCTTCGAACGACGTCGAGATCGCCGCGATGGCGGAAGACGAGATTCCCGATCTGCAAAAACGAGTAAATGATCTCGAGCGCGAATTTCAGATCGCGCTCCTGCCTCCCGACGAAAACGAGAACCGCGACGCCATCGTTGAAATTCGCGCCGGCACCGGCGGCAGCGAAGCCGCGATCTTCGCGGCCGATCTTTACCGGATGTACAACCGTTATGCCGAAGCCTCCGGTTTGAGAATCGAAGACCTCGAATCCAGTCCCTCGGAGCTGGGCGGGTTAAAGGAATCGATCTTCAAAGTCTCGGGCGAAAACGTCTTCAAGACGCTGCGCTTCGAAAGCGGTGTGCATCGGGTGCAGCGCGTTCCGGCGACGGAAGCGCAGGGCCGGATTCATACCTCGACGGCGACGGTCGCGGTGCTTCCCGAAGCCGAAGAGATCGATCTCGAATTGAAACCGGAAGATCTGCGGATCGAAGTTTGCCGCTCGGGCGGGCCGGGCGGCCAGGGAGTGAACACGACCGACTCGGCCGTGCAGATCATGCACATTCCCACGGGGCGGATCGTGCGTTGCCAGGACGGACGGAGCCAGCAGAAGAACAAAGAGAAAGCGCTAAAGATCATGCGGGCGCGTTTGCTCGAAGAGAAGCAGCGCGAAGAGGAGGCGAAATATTCCGCGCATCGCAAGAACCAGATCGGCTCGGGCGGACGGGAAGAGAAGATTCGCACCTACAATTACGCGCAGAACCGGGTGACCGATCATCGCATTGGGCTCACTCTTTATAATCTCGACCGGTTCATGGAGGGCGACCTCGGCGAAATGATCCAGTCGCTCCAGACCGCGGATTTGCAGGAACGCCTTAGAGAATCATCGCTCACAGCGTGAGGTAGGCGCCTCTCGATTTACGGCCGGTGAGCTTGACCCATCGAGTAGGATACCGCGCATGCCCGAGATCCTGAGCGCTTACTTGCTTCTACTCTGGGTAACCGTCTCGGTTCTATCGACCGGGATAGCGCTTTGCTCGCGGGTTACGCGGCTCAAGGGAATGGAGCTGATTGGTTACGGAGCTGGCGCCGGCGTTGTTGTCCACGGTATTTTTGGGCTCCTCATCGCGCTGAGCTGGCCCTTGCGCCATTATCTTGGAGTGCTGGCGATCTTGTGCGCGGTGCTGGCGGTAGTGGATTTGGTACGCCGGCGAGTTTGGCGCGATGTGGCAATGACACTAAGCCGGCCCATGCGGGTGGCGTTAATGCTATGGCTCCTGTTCGTAACTCTCTGCGTCGCTTTGGTGCAGGTGAATGTCCAATGGCCCGCCAAACTGGAAGATGGTCAATTCATGTTCAAGAAGCACACCTTGAACGTAAAGATCCAATACCTCACGACGTTGCCGGTCGACAATTACATTCCGTATGCCGTTGCCGAGTTTTTCCTTCGACGCATTTCCTTCAAGGAGAACCATCCGATCCTGCCGGTCAACGAGGTTAGTAATCGCCCGATCCTGATGGCATTGGTAGCTCTTCCGTTTCGCACTGTGCTGGCGTGGGACCAACCTGCCGAGAACGCCCTGGGAACCTTTAACTATGTCGGGCGAGATTGGCCCGACGTCGGAAAACTAAACGACGACAATTCTTACACCCAGTTCTTCATTGTCGGAATGTTCCTTAACTCACTCATGCTGCTGGGGCTCCTTGTTCTATTCTCGAACTTCGACCTCCCGGAAAGTCTGCCCGGAGCGGCGCTCCTCTTCATTACCCAACCTTATTTCATCAGTCAGGCCATCTTCACCTGGCCCAAGGCCATGGCGGCGTTCTTTGTCTATCTGACCTGGAACTCGGCGCGGCGCGGGCATGATCCAAGGATGGTCGGGCTTTGTGCGGCCCTGGCTTATCACTGCCATCCTCAAAGCCTGCCGATAGCTGCCGGTCTTGGCCTTTGGTATGCGATAAGAGCGTGGCGGGACAAGACCGGATACAAGGCCATGCTTCATTACGCTTTTGCGTTTGGACTCGTGGTCCTTCCCTGGTTCGTTTGGACCCGGCTCATTCTTCAGCTTCCCGATAACATGTTTGCCCAAAACTTTGCCGGGCCCGGCGCCGCTAGTCTGCTAACTTCGCCCCTTAACTTCATCTGGATGCGGTTGTTCAACCTCACCGTTGCTTTCGTGCCGGTCTTCTTCCTGATCTACCCTTTCAACTTGCGGGTCACAATCGACTATGCGCTTTGCTGTGTGCCGAGCGTGGTGGGAATGTTCGTAATTGTTCCGGCAATTATCGAATGGGCGCAGCGATGGAAGAGCGAGCGCAGGCTGCTTCTCTACGGCATGGTCCTCCCAGGTCTAGCTGTCATCCTCCTTTTCGGCGTCCAATTCCAACCCGCCCAGCTAGGATGGCAGCCAATGATGGGCGTCCTTCTCTTCCTTGGTCTTCACTACATGCGGCGCAACTTCTCGCCTTTCACCTACCGCGTGCTGATCGCGCTCCAGTTGATTTGCAACCTCACCGTGATCGTCTTGCGCGGTTACCTGGTCGGCGCGCATTTGGGTTAGGTGACTGAGTGGCTGGCGGGCTCTTATGACAGTTCTCGAGTTGCTGCAATCGACCACCGCTTATTTCAAGAAGCGCGAGGTTGAAAGTCCGCGTCTGAACGCCGAGCATTTGCTCGCGCACGTGCTCAACCGGAAACGGATCGAGCTCTATCTGGAGTTCGAACGCGTTTTGACGGAGGAAGAACTGGCGCCGCTGCGTGGCCTCGTCCGGCGGCGAGGGCAGGGAGAGCCGTTGCAACATCTGCTTGGCACAGTGGAATTTTGCGGTCGCGTTTTCCTTTGCGATAAACGCGCGCTCGTTCCGCGCCCGGAAACGGAGCAACTCGTTGAGCTGCTCAAATCCCAGATCTCGCATCCTGCATCCCACATCCTCGATGTCGGCACCGGCAGTGGCATAATTGCGCTTAATCTGGCGGCGAACTTTCCGGAGGCGACACTGACCGCAACGGATATTTCTGACGACGCCCTCGCGCTGGCGCGGGAAAACGCCGAACGGCTTGGCCTAACGAATCGCGTTGAATTTTTGACCGGCGACCTGCTCCTATCCATGAATCACGTATACGATCTGATCGTCGCGAACCTTCCTTATGTCGCGACCGGCGATCGTGCGGTCCTTTCTCGCGAGGTTCTGCATGATCCAGAGGTCGCGCTTTTTGGCGGCGAACGCGGCGACGAAATGGTTCGCAAATTGATTGAAGCGGCGCCATTGCGATTGAAGAGCGGCGGTTTGCTGGCGCTCGAAATCGGGCTTGGGCAGGCCGACGAACTCGCGGCCCTCATGGCCGAAAAAAATTATCACGACATCGCTCAAATACGCGATTATGGCGGAGTGATACGTTTCCTCTTCGGCAGGTATGGATAAAATTCTGATTCACGGCGGCCGGCCGCTTTCGGGTTCGATCAAGATCAGCGGCTCGAAAAACTCCGCGCTGCCAATCCTCGCGGCCACGTTGCTCACGCGCGAGCCCTGCATCCTGCATCGGGTTCCCGACTTGAGCGACACGCATTACATGCTGCAAATCCTCATGCACCTCGGTGCGCAGGTGGAGCGCGCCAGCGGCACCGTCACCGTCACAGCCGACACGATCGATTCGATCGCGCCCTACGATGTTGTGCGAAAAATGCGCGCGTCGGTTTGTGTGCTCGGGCCGCTGCTGGGGCGGTGCAAAGAGGCGACAGTTTCGCTCCCGGGAGGTTGCGTGATCGGCGATCGGCCAATCGATCTGCATCTGAAAGGTTTTGAAGCGCTGGGCGCGGCGGTGCGCGTGGAAGGCGGCAACGTGAAAATGTTCGCGCCGAAGTTAGAGGGAGCGGTCATCAATTTGCGAGGCAAGTTCGGCCCGACGGTTCTCGGGACGGACAACGTCATGATGGCGGCAGTGCTCTCCGAGGGGATTACCGTGATCGAAGGCGCGGCGACCGAGCCGGAAGTCGTCGATCTGGCCGACTTCCTCAACAAAATGGGCGCGAAGATCGAAGGCGCGGGCACGCGGCGTTTGATCATCGAAGGGGTGAAGGAATTGCACGGCGCCGAGCACGACATCATTCCCGACCGAATCGAGGCCGGCACCTTTCTCGTGGCCGGCGCGATCTGTGGCAAAGGCGTCACGGTCAAACGGGTGGTGCGCGATCATGTGAGCTCGGTCACGGACGCATTGATCGCCTGCGGTTATCAAATTCAATGGGCGGAAAATTCGATCACAGTCTCGCCCAACGGCGACGTGAAACCGATCGAGCTCGCTACCGAGCCGTATCCCGGTTTCCCGACCGACATGCAGGCCCAGATGTGCGCTCTGCTTTCCACCACCGACGGCATCAGCGTGATTACCGAGAACATTTTTCCGCAGCGCTACATGCATGTGGCGGAACTGAAACGGATGGGCGCGCACATGCAGTTGGAGGGAGCGAGCGCCATCATCCAAGGGGTCGATCGGTTGTTCGGCGCGCCGGTGATGGCCAGCGATTTGCGCGCGTCCGCGGCCTTGGTGCTGGCCGGATTGAAAGCGGAGGGACGGACGGAAGTGAGCCGCGTTTATCACATCGACCGCGGTTACGAACACCTCGATGAGAAGCTGAGCGAGCTCGGCGCGCACATCGAGCGGGTGAAGGAGTGAGGATCTATTTTCGTGCTCGGATGAACGCGTAGCGGCCTAACGAGCCGCCGTTTCCGCCAACCCCCGCAGTGTCTTCATGTTCTCGATGTCTTCCGCGAGGTCTTTCCCTTTCGGTGTTTCGAGCACTTTCGGGATTTTGCGAAATCGCTTGTCGCGCATGATGAACCGGAACGCTTCCAGCCCGATCTTCCCTTTCCCGATGTGCTCGTGCCGATCGACCCGCGAACCGCGCGGGGTCTTGGAATCGTTCAGGTGCAAAGCCGCCAGTCGTTCCAGTCCGATGATACGATCGAACTCGGCAAACATTTTTCTCGTCAGCTTCTCCGTCGCCAAATCGTATCCGGCCTCAAAGACGTGCGCCGTATCGAGGCAAACACAAAGCCGCTCAGGCTCGCGCACGCCCGCAATGATGTGAGCGAGATGCTCGAATCGATCCCCGAGACACGATCCCTGCCCGGCCGTCGTCTCGAGTGCGAGGCGCGTCTTGATCTTCGGCAGCCCGGCGAAAACGTGATCGATCGAGGCGATGATTTTCGCGAGCCCCGCTTCTTCGCCGGCGCCAAGATGCGCGCCGGGATGCAGAACCAGAAACGGCAATTCGAGCTGATCGGCGCGCACGAGTTCCTCCGAAAGCGCGCGCAATGAGTTGGCGTGAAACTGCGGGTTGGTAGCGGCGAGGTTGATCAGGTAATTCGCGTGCGCGAACGCGGCGTGAAGCTCGGCGCGCTGCGCGTGATCGAGAAACGCGGAGATTTCTTCGCGCAGCAAAGGCCGGGCGAACCATTGCATGTTGTTCTTCACGAAAATCTGCATCGCCGTGCATTGGATCGAGCGCGACCGCTCGATGGCGCGATGCACCCCGCCGCCGATCGACATGTGGGCTCCAAGGAGAATTTGCGAATTGCGATTTGCCATTTGCGATTCGGGGACGCGCACCTTTCGGCGAATTCGCGTGTTTGGTTTCATCAATCGCAAATCGAAAATCTAAAATCTAAAATCGCTTGGGGTGCCAGTTCGGTTTCGCGATGCTGCCTTCGCCTTTGTATTCGAAAAGTTTGTACATCGGAGTCAGCACAATTCCGGCGCCGCCCACATCGATTCGGATATCGAAGTCCAGCTTGTCTTCGAGGAAATGGATATCGCCGTGGCCGAGCATTCCAAATAATTTCCCGGACACCTTAAAATCGTCGGTGTGGATGATGCCCTCCTTGATTGTGAAAGTTGCTTTGGCCTGGCGCGCGAGGCTGTAGCCGGCACCGGGAATGATCGCGGAGATGAGGCCGGAGAGCGGGCCGAAAATCGGGATCGCGAAGACGTCGCCGTCGGTTACTTTCGCGCTTCCGTCGCCCTCCATCGCGCGCGGCTCGCTGCCGATTCCAGTCCACGCATAAGCGCCGCTCAAATGACCGCGTGAGGTTTCATATTTGAAATAGAGATCGGCCAGCTTCGGAAAGTCGACGCCCTCGAGCGCGACGTTGGCGCGATAATGTCGATCGTCTTTTTTCAGGGAGATATCCGCCGCGCCGCGGACGGTGCCATTGAAGAGAGTGCCTTCGACCGAACTCAACTCGAGCCGGCCATCGGTAAAAAGGAGACGTCCGGCGACGCGATCGATGGGAAGCGTTTTGCCGAGGAAGATGTATTCCATCCCGGCGGGCGCATCGACCGTGAGCTCGAGATGGTCGTGTGGCCCGCGGAAATGAATGACGCCATTGGCCGTGATGGTGGGCGGCTGGCGGAATTTGTAGGGCGCGACCTCCTTGAAGAATTTCGGTTCCACCCACTGGATCGCGTCGGTTGCCCGTAAAGTGCTTTTGACGTCCTTGAGCCGCACTTCGTGCCTCAGGAAATCATACGTGAAAGATCCGCTGCCAGCGCCTTCATCGCGGGTCACGTGGAGGTTTTGGAAACTGAGCGCGCCCTTGTCGAGATGGACAGTGGCACTGGCTTCGTTCATCCAGACATTCCGGAAACGCGTGCGCTGCGTGGCGATTGTTCCTTCGCCCGTCCAGGTTTCCGGAAGCGGGCCCGGCCCGCGCAAGGCGAGGCGCACCGTTGGCGGCCGGTGCCATTCCCACTCCCCGAGAAACCGGCTGAGATCGGGTGACGCAAACGCGCGCAGCACCACCGGATCCACCGCGCTTTCGAGATTGAGACGAAAATCGGTTGGGGCCTGGAGGAGATCGCCGCGGAGTTCGCCCGATTCATGCCGGACCCGAAGATCGCGCAACATTGCGCGTTCGCCGTCCCACGCAAAGTCCGCGCTCAACTTCAGAAGCGGCACGCTCTTGTAGCTGAAGTTCTCGGCGACCGCGCGGCCGATCACGCTCAAGCGGGGCGGCGACTCACCGAAATTCGCCGAGCCTGAGAGCTCGAGCAGTGGCGGAGAAGTGAACGCGGCGTCGGCGAGAAGCTGGCCGAAATCGAACGCTTCGAGAAATCGCTTTGCGTCGAGCGTGCTTCGTCCCTGGAAATCGGCCTGTTTCGTTTCGCGGCTCCAGCTGGCGCGGCCGGCGAAGCTCCCGGCGTTATCGGTCCATTCGCAATGATTGATGCCGAGCGTTTGGTTGGTCCACTCCGCGGCGAGGGAAAAGTTTTTCATCTCATAGCTTCCGCGCACCAATCGCTCGCCGGTTAAAGTCGCTTCCGCGTGCGCGGTCTCGAATTGCGAGAGGTCGCCGGAAAATTTCACCTGGAGCGAAGGAGGCTCGCCCGGAAATGTGAAGCGTTGCAGTTCTTCGGCGACGCGCTGGACGAGGAGGATCCGATCGCGCCATTCCTCGTCCGAGATTTCGTTCGAAGGCTTGTAATCGTTGCGCTTGATCAGTTGCCCGGTCGCCGAAATGCGGACACCGCAAAAAAAGCCTTCAGCCTGGCTGACGTAAATTTGCTCTGGCGGAAAATAAACATGGGCGCGGAATTGTGTGATCTGGGCTTTCGGCGCGGCGGCGCCGCTCCGGGGCGTCGGAATCGTCAGCTCGGCGCCGCGGACGTCGAGCGCGTTGAGGAACGGCTGGTGATGAAGGAGCGCCGCGTAGTTGATGTCGAGCGCGACTTCGCTGATGAGGGCGAGCGTGTTCTCTCGATTTTTGAAGTCGAAAATCCGGACGTCCTGCGCGATCAGCCCGCGCACCGGATCGAGAGTCAGCCGGCGAACCGATGCTTCGACGCCGCGCCTGTGCAGTTCGTCCACGACACGGTCGCGCCATTCTTTTCCGAAACCGCGCTTGGCGAGGTACCAGCCGCCCCAGGCCAGGGCGAGAATGCCGGCGACTATCGCGAGCCGGAGAAGTCGGCGCGAGAGGGAGAGATGCGCCTTTGACTGGCGCCGATAAAACTGGCGCGCGAGCGACGGCGGCGTGGGTTCCAGAACTGAAGGCACGGGGAAACGTCCAACGTCCAACGTCCAACGTCCAATGTTTCAACTAAGACAGCTGAGTCGCATATGGACTGTAGTGTAGGCGTGTCTGCATTCTGGAATTGAACGTTGGACGTTCAACGTTGGACGTTGGACGTTCTGCTCCTCTTGAAGGTAACGGATCTGCCCGCGATCAACGCCTCGCTCAATCTCATCAGCACGATTTTCATTTCGTGCGGTTGGTATCTGATCCGGCGCGGCCATTGGCGTGGTCACGTGGCGTGCATGATCCCGGCGCTGATCTCTTCCACGCTCTTCCTGGTCGGCTACGTGATCTACCATGTGCACGTCGGCGAGCGTTCCACCCATTTCACCGCGACCGGCCTTGTCCGCACTCTCTATTTCGCGATGCTCATTTCGCACATCATTCTCGCCTTCACTACGCTGCCCCTCGTCATCCTCACCCTCATCCCGGTTTTCCGGCGCCGGTGGGAACGCCATACGCGGATCGCGCGCTGGACGATGCCGATCTGGCTTTATGTCTCGGTCACGGGCGTGCTGGTTTACCTGATGGTCTACAAATGGTTTCCGCCGCCGAATCTTGCGCTCGGCCAGTAGTTGATGTTTG
>JBEEHU010000027.1:0-34132 GCA_041167565.1 Verrucomicrobiota bacterium
TTGTGGCCGAGGGCGCGAAAGAATTGATCGAGAAAACTCTGCGCCTCGCTCTTTTCGTCGCCCTTCAGTGTCTGAGCGAACGAAACAAAGCCAGCGAGATTCGATTTGAGGTCATCGGGAGGCACACGGAACAGTTGCTGAAAGCGGCGGTTGGAACAAGAGCCAACCGTTGGCACGGATTTAGCAGCATGAGCGGGCCTATGGCCGCCCCCCAGCTCGATCAGTTCATGCAAGCTTTGATCTGGAAAGCGGTCCCTCCCATCATCTTTTTTAGTATCGCAGCGCTTTTGCTCCGTGAATTCCTGCGATGGCTTGGGCGCAAGGCTACCCAGGCAAGCCGTTCGCGGCAGTCCAAACGTAATGCGCGACCATCAGCCACGCGCAAAGTCTTTACGCCGTCCTCATGTCCCCCGGTCCGTCGACTTTCAGTGCAACGGGAGGCGCCCCCACCGCTGCCAGCATTAACGCTAGAGGACATCCCTTGGGAAAATTTTGAGCTCCTGGCGGGAGAAATTTTCCGACGAAAAGGATTTGAAGTCGAAATCAGCTCTGGCTTGGGAGCAGATGGCGGAAAAGATCTGACGTTGCGGCGCGATGGCGAAGTTCGCCTCGTTCAGTGCAAGCGCTTGAGCGCGGAAAACAAAGTATCCGTGATGGCGATGAGAGAGTTTTATGGACTGCTCGTGGCCGAGAACGCGAATAGCGGTATTTTCATGACGACCGGGCTCTATTCCCGCGATGCGCAGGAGTTCGCGGAGGGAAAATCGATCAAGCTGCTGGATCGGGCTAAAATCGAGAAACTCATGCAGTCCGTCGCTCTTCCCAGCGAAAACCTGTGCATCATACGGAATTGGATCGATGATTTCGCCGCTGCCGCACGCGTGACCGATCCCGATTGCCCCCGATGCCGTAAGCCGATGAAACTTCGACGTGGCCCAACGGGCCGAGCGTTCTGGGGTTGTAGTTTATTTCCGCGCTGCCGCGGCAAGCGCGACGCTCGAACGGAATTGGTGCAGGCCTCTTCGTATCAGCAATCATAAACGCAGCTACGGAGCCAAGAATTCTTGCAGAGTGAGATCAAGCTGATCGCGTCGCGTCTGGCGCGGAGCGGGAAAAGCTAGCCAGAAGTCAGGAGTCAGACGGAAAGTTCAAGCGCCCCTCAGTCGAAAGGAAGGTTAAGCGGGATACTAGTGCTTCGGGTTATGACCGCAGCGGTTGCGATAATGCGATCCTTTAGTGGCTTATCAAGGGTGGGCCGGAGAAGGTATTCCTTTAGAACTCGCTCAACTCTTGGAACGTCTTCTTTCCTGGCGGAGCTGGACGAGAACAACTTAATCAGGGCCACGCAAACTTTGTGCTGCGCGTTGGGCCACAGGGCCCGCCCCGCGACCCTAAGCAATCGTTCGAGATCGCCCTCTTCGGGCTTGCTGTTGATCGCCAGGGAAAGGCCGGCGATGAGGCCATCCTGCCCATTCTTTACCGCCTGTCGCTCCGCTTCTTCGATCAACCAATCTTTCGTTATGCCACCCGTGACCACCAAGGTCGCGATCTCATTAGCGGCCTTATCCTTCTCGGCAATTCTTTGCTTTTCGTCCTGGATGGAGTTCGCCTTCAGGGAGTTTTCAGCCGCTGCCCTCGCCCGGTCTTGGGGAGACGGGGAAGGCACCAGGCTCTTTCGGGTATTCTCCGGCAGATTCCCGCTCTCGCCGCCTGACTTTGACTTAACCACATCGGCCAACACCGAAAGTTCACTCCGAATGGACGCTATATCGCCAGACAAGGCATTCTGAGAAGAGGCATCAATATCAGCGCGGGCAAAGGCAGCGGCCAGATAAAGCCTGGTCATCAAATAACCAAACAGGAAACCGAGCACCGCAAAGTAAACGCTGACCGCCACCGCGTAGGGCAAGAAATCCCGGCTGGGATCGGACTTGGACATCGCGTTAGCCAGGACAAGGGACACCTTCTTTATGAATGGCGGCATCTCCTTCAGATTAACCAGAGTCACGCCGACGATCATTTTCGTCAGCCAATCGGAAATCTCGGTCAGATTGGTATTAACTTGCTGACGATATTCGGCGGAATCGCCGGCCGCTGAATCGGGTTTCTTAGGATCAGCCGCCTGTTTTGCCTGCAGGACCTTCGGGATACCAAAAATAAATCCAAGGGCAGATCCGCCCACGAAGCACGCCAAAGCCCAAATCAATCCCAACATGGCGTGCTTCGGCTCAATCCAAAAACAGGTCCCCACGATGCCAATGATCAACATCACAGAAAAAATCCTGAGGATGTATTGAGCCTCCGTCTTTTCTCCTGAAGCCTTCGGCGCGTCTCCTTTTTTCATTTTCTTTGTCTTGTTGTTCTTCGTGCTGGTTTCAGCGGGGACAGTTCCCGAGTCGATTGGATCTTGCATAGGTTCCTTTCGTGCAAATGGAAAAGGCGATGTGTGAGAGCCGGCGACGCAGCGCGCGCTTGGGCGCACCCGCGGGAAGCTGGCGGGGGCCGTTTATCGAGCGCGGAACGAGCCATAGGGGAACGCGATTATGACGAGAACACCCCACTGAGGCGAGAAGAAAAGCAGGCCAGCCGCGGGACGCGGGAGACGTAGCCAATTCGCCTATCCGGAGATCATCCGACGAGGGGCGCTCTGAAGGATGAAGGAGGCCGGAGGGCGGAGGAAAGCACGAGGCGGCCGGGTTATTGGGTTATCAGAGGCGGAAAAACGGTGCGGGCCTTAGAGCAACCGGCGCGGGGTGACTGTGAGGGTGAAAGGCTTGCCGCTTCGAGTAAGATCAAGCCGGCAGCGCTCGCCGGGTTTGCTGAACTTTCCGAGGACCTGCTCGAGAGACATCTTCGCTGCGGGCTGACCGTCGATTGCGGTGATTTCGTCACCAGGCTGGAGCCCTGCTTCCGAAGCCGGTGAATCGGGCATGACGGCTTTGATCTGGAATTGGTTGAACTGCTCGCCCGCGGCCACGATCTGGGTGCCGAGAAAATCGAAGTACTCCGAGGGCCTGTCGCCAGTCGCGATAGGGAGGAGGAGGAGCTGTTTCCGCGAGTAATCGACGATGACCGTGAAGCGGTTCAGCGCTTCGCCCCCGAGGACTCCGGCGACATCCGCGCTTCCGGCGTCGCCACCCGTCGTGGCGCTGGTCACGGGACGCGAAAGCCGAAATGGGCCGAGGGTCGCGGCGGCAAGCCTGGTGCGGTAGCCTTTTGTCTCGCCGCCTATCGCCAAACCGAAGAGGGGCCGCTTCGGCGCATCGGCCGGGACCAATCGATGGCCATCAACGAAGGCGCCCTTCAATCCCAGGGATTCGAAACTGCCGGTATCGATTTCAACCAGCGTTTTTACAGATTCGCCCGTGGCATTCTCCATCGTGATCTCGACCAGCGGGCTCTTGCCGCGGAAGGTGATGGGAATCATCACTGCTTTCGGCGGGGCGACATAGGTCTCGGGCGCGAACAGTCGCATGCGCTGCGACGCGTAATCGAACTCGACCACGAACTGTGAGAAGAAACCGAATCCGAGAATGCCGTCGAGCTGTTGGCCGATAAAGGGCTGAAGCGGGTCGAGCGGCGCCGAGACCATGGCCAGATTCTGAACGGGGACCGAGCCGAGTTTCAGGGGCACGCTTTCGACCTGGCCCATCTCGATGGCGCCACCCGGCTGCTCGATCACCTGCGGATTGAGGACGTGTAATTTGAGCTCCCGCGTGATGCGGGCGTTGAGAATGTCGTCATCGGCTCCGGTATCCAGAATAACAGCCAGCGGCCTGGAGCCGTCGATTGTGACCTGTGCGACGGGCACCCGGCCGAGAAGGAGTTTCAGGGAAAGTTCCGCAACTGGTCGCGGCGCGGCGCCGGCCGCTTTCGTGGGAGTTTGGGCGACGCCAACCATTGCGGCGAGCATGAGCAAAACTACCGCCAGCGCGAAATGGCGCGGGAACCGGATGTTTGCGGCCAGCCGGATGAGCCGTGAAGATTTTGCCGAGGAGCAGATGTTCGAAGTAGTCATATACAGCAAGAGTAAGGGCGCGCCTGCGGGCTGTATTGGACCGGCGCCAGGACTTGGACGGGGTTAGCGGCGGGTGATCCGGGAACGGTACTGCCCCGGGGCCATCCCAGTAAACCGTTTGAAGGTCCGATTGAAATGACTTTGATCGCAAAACCCGGCTTCGACCGCTACGCTGGCGAGCGAGCGTTTAGCCGAGGCGAGCTGCTCTGAAGCCCACCGCATGCGCAGCTCTCGCACAAACTCGCCGATCGTCTGGCCGTAACAGGCGTGGAATGCCCGGCACAGGTGAACGGGATGAACGCCGACGCACTTCGCAATTTCAATAATGGAAAGACGCTCCCGGAATCGCGCGCATAATAAATCGCGACACTGCCGGGCCGAATCCGGCAAGGTATCAGGAGTCTTGCCGCTTTGCAGACGAAGGCATTCCCCCAGGAGTTCAAGCACAAGCCCCTGAATGATAAGTTCCGCGGCGGCATCCGGCCGGCGAAATTCGCGATAGATTCGGGTAAGAGCAAACACGCTGGGCCCATGGTCGTGCACAGCGGAGATGAGGTGCAATTTTTCGAAGAGCGAGGCCGACGGGCTGGCTAGTTCGAGATTGAAGCAACGGACGGGCTGCCCATCGAATCGGTTCCGGTGTTGGTCTCCGGCGGGATGCACCACCAGGGAACCTGGATGGCAGAGGTACCTGCGCCGACCGGACACCTCCTGATATTCTCCGGCCAACACCAGGCAAAAATAGGCATTGGCATGTGCATGCGTGCTCAGGTGGGATCCCGCGCCATAGGTCGATTCGGCGAGGGTCGCGCCTTCTACGGTACGGGTTCGCAGGATTTCACCGTGAATTTGGGACGAGGACATCGCGGAACAAGAAAGCCCGTTCGCGGTACCTTTCTATGGTCACTGGATTGGATGCACCAAAGAGGGCCATTGGATTCAAATACTCCGGTAGAGGGCGGCGCTACGCGCCGAAGGATGAAGGATGAAACGGAGGGCGGAGGGCGGGAACGAAGCCAGTGACGTGTGACGAGTGACGTGTGACGAGATGGGAAGGGGAAACGCCGAACGCTGAGTGAAAGGCTAGGGCAAACGGCCGAGGCTGTAGATTTCGATGAGGGCGATGGCGGGCGGGTTGTAAAAGCCATTGATGGCAGGCGAGAGAAGGGCTGTGTAAGCGCCGGGCCCGAGAGTAATGAGCGTGACGGGCTCCTGGCTGAACCGGGGAAACAGACCGGCGCGGCTAATTTCGACGCGATCACCTGCTCCTTCCCAGCCATCGGTCGCGACCAGAGTGGTACCGTCGGCATTGCGCACCTCCAGAGTCGGATCGTTCATGATCTGACCGACCAGCCCGGCGGACTGAAGACTTGGGCCGAGCCCGCGGACAATGATGTTGTCGACACCGCTCCCCTTGCCGACCGTGAAGCCGGCAATGAGAATGTCGTCACCGGTGCCGGCAAAGGCTCGCGTGGAGATGTTGGCCAGTTTCGAGTCGGCGGCGAAATCCAGGTCGTAGAGTTCAAGAACGCCAGTACCAGTGCCGCCGTTCGCACTACTGAGCACGGCCGTATAGTTTCCCGGTGCGAGCGTGGCCACGATAGCCGGCTCGAGATCGTTGCCGGGAGCGAGCCCGGTGGCCTTGATTTCGTCCGGCTGGGAGGATTTCCAGTTGTTGTTCACGATGGGAGCGAAGCCGGCCGGACCGTTGAGAGTAATGGTCGGGTCAGCCAGGAGAGTCGATAGACCGAATTGGTCGAGCGAAGGGCCCAGGGCGCGAACGAGGACACGTTTGGGAGCGGTGCCGGTAATAATGAATCCGCCTATGCCGACCTTATCCGCGGTCAGGACTTGCATCCGGCTGGAAAGATTTACGGTTTGCGACGCCGGCGGAGCGCTGTCCTTGACGGTGATCGTTCCGTCGGCGCGGAACGGGTTGGACCATTTCGGGTCGGTGTAAATGGCCTTACTCGACAAGGTAAGAAGGAAGGCCTCCAGATCGAGGCGTTGTTGTGGGGTGAGGTTGAGAGTCTGGCCGGTCGAGAACTGCGGAGCGATATTCGGGATGCCGCGAGGGATTGCGGAATAGTGATCGATGACCTGGGCGATGCTGGTGAAGGCGCCATTGTGCATAAGCGGGCCATTCAACTGCCCGCTCGGGTTAAAAAGGTCGCGTAAGGTGCCTGAGTTTGTCACGGTCAAGTCAGTCCCACCGCCGATCGAGGTGATGACGCCATTGTTCCCGACAGAGGTGTTAACGAATGAGTTGGGCTGATGGCAGAATGCACAGCCTGCTCCGCCAGGCGACGGCGGGTTGAGATAAATTTGCTTTCCCCTGTTTTCGCTCTCGGTGAAGTTCGGAAATGGCTGGGTAACGAGCGCGAGGGGAGCTCCGGCATCGTACTTTGAATCGAACGATCGGATACTGCGGATAAACTGGCTGAGCGCTTTTTGGATTCCGGTTTCGTCGATGACGTGCGAGCCGAACGCGTAGGTGAAGAGGAGTTGGTATTCGGGCAGAACGGATAAATTCGCGATGAGCTGCGCGAAGTCCGGGTCGCCATTGGTCCCGCTGAATCCCATTTCGATCGCGTTTCGGATGGGCTGGGTCACAGCGCTCTCGAGACTCGGCGCCCGTCTGTCCCAAAAGAAGGCGCCAGACCCCGCGACTGGCGCCTGAGCGAAGCCCGCATTTGCAAGGCGCATCGGGTGGCGGCCCGTTATCCCGCTGACGCCGCTGCCGGCGACGGCCGGGTTGCCGAAAGCGTAGGCCTGCTGGTGGCAGGAATTGCAACTTACGGTGTTATTGCGCGAGAGACGCTTATCGTAAAAAAGGAGCCGGCCGAGAGTCGCGCCCGTGTTCGTGATTTCAACTGACTGTTTCGAAAAGTCTGGCAACGCAGCGAGATCAATCACGCCGTCCTCGGCATGGAGCAGCGAAGGTCCTGCCAAAACGAGCCAGACCGCGAGCGCGAAAGCGACGCGTTTCATCGATAGTCTGGGGGCAAATTGGTCATACGGGGGACGTTGTTACGTCAAAAGCGCGCCACAGTCCAGAACGAATTCAGGCCGGTCGGAAGAGGAATGTTGAAAGGCAAAACACTGGCAAAAAACCGAGAAGCTGAAACTCCGAAAGCTGAGATTATCAGAGAGATTTCGAGCGAGGCTACGTCGCGACAGGGGGCGGAAGATTAGGGAACCGAAGGGGCATCCATGCACGAATTATATCCGTTAGGGCGATCGACGCTCGGGCAGGGAAAACCGCCCGGCGTTGAATAGATCGCCTCCGTCAACGACCAAGACAGAGAGCATTATGAAAAAATTCACCAACTTACTAATCGTCGCTTCGCTAGCGCTGGCTGGAGCCGTGATGGCTCAGCAGCCAACGCCCGAGGAATCCCAGCCACCAGGCAAAAAACCCGATAAAAAGGCGCCGGCCGTGAAGGAACCGGCGGCGAAGCCCGCGCCAAAGACCGAGGCCCCGGCGGCGAAAGAGCCGGCAGCGACCCATGCGCCGAAGACCGAGGCTCCAGCCGTGAAAGAGCCGGCGGCGAACCAGGCGCCAGCCGTGACAAAGCCGGAAAAGAAGGCTCCGAAGTCCGCGCCACCGGCCGCTCCAGAGACGAAGGCGGAACAACCGGCCACCAGCGCAACGACCCCTGCCCCAAAGAAGGAGCCGCCGAGCAAAAAAGATATTAAGAAGGCGCCTGCCGACAGCGCGAACACAGCGCCGAGCGTCAGCCCGGCAGCAACCACGGCTAGCGTGCCTCCGACAAAAACCAAGGCTACCCCCACTCCCGCCGCAGCTATGACAACGGCCACCGCGGCGCCAGCTACGGCGAGCGCCACCCCGGCAGCCGCTGCGACTATGACTCCGGCAACGGCCGCGAGTGCTACTCCGGCAACTGGAGCGACCACAACCCCAGCGACGACAGCGTCGGCCAGTGCGGCTCCGTCGGTTTCGCAAACCAACCAGACAAACGCGGTCAATCCGACTGCCACAACGAAGAAGCTCGAGGTGCAGAAAGTGGAACAGATCAGGCAGCAGCATGCGACCTTTAGTGCGCAGCCAAGGCCGGACAGGGCCCCGCCGGTAACGTTCAGCGCGAACTTTCGACTCCCAGGCAGCGAACAGTGGCAAGGGCCGCAGTACGAGGTATACCGCTCTTATCGTCCGGAACGGCACGATCAAGGTTGGTATCGCTCGAAGTACCAGCGGGTGGAGCTAATCGCCGGAGGATACTACTACTTCAACAATGGTTACTGGTATCCGGCGTGGGGCTACAATCCCACCAATGAGTATTATGCTTATGACGCTCCGATCTATGCCGGTAAACACGCGGAACCGCCAGACAAGGTGATCGCGAACGTTCAGGCAGCGCTCCAGGAGATGGGCTACTACAAGGGCGAAGTGGATGGATTGCTCGGGCCGCTAACCCGCGCGGCGCTCACCGGTTATCAGAGGGACCAGGGAATGGTCGTGACAGCAGTGATCGACGAACCGACGCTCGACGCGCTCGGCATGGGATAGGAGAAGAAAGTCGGAAGTCGGAAATTAAGGGCCAGCCAAATTAACGACGAAAAGCCGCCGGGGCGCACAATGCCTCGGCGGCTTTCTCTTTTTTAGGCGGGATGAAGGCCGGAAGGCAACGAAGCCAGTGACGTGTGACGTGTGACGTGTGACGTGTGACGTGTGACGAGATGCGGGATGCGAGATGCGGGAGCCGGGGGAAGAGCATCCCAAGTGCAACCCCCCACGGCGGGGCGGGCTTTGGGAACGAGCCGCCTTCGCGCGCGGCTATGGCGCGCTAAAGAAGACGCATCGACATAGCACCTGGTTACGGGGAGGTGGTGCGTAAGCTGCTGTTTGGCGTGGAGCGATTTATGAGCACCCCACCACAACGCTTGCGGATGGTCTTGCGCCGTTCCGCGGAGGCGGCATTTACTTTAACGGACGTTCTGATTACCTCGGGCATTCTTTTGCTCGTGGGGGCCACGGCCATTTATGCGCTGACGTTGACCAACAGAAATGCCGTCAGCAGCCGGGTGCGGACGGCAGCGCAAAGCGTGGTCCAGAACCAGATCGACCAGATCATGACCCGCGGTCCCTATGTTCCGACCAATGTTCCGCCGGATATCCCGGCGGTCCTGACGAACGGCGCCACGGTCACGAAGGATGTCCCGGTTTTTGTCGAGCCGGAGACAGGCACGCTCGTGGTGAGTGGGACGCTGACGACGAAGATCGAGGATAGCGGCGCGGCCGTGAAGGGGGTGCCACTTTACGTGGTGAAAGCAGCGGTGACCTTGGATTACACACTCGCCGGACGGGCGTTCTCGGTGACGATGAACACGTTGAGGGCGCCGGACCAATGAGGGGCGGAAACAGCGGGCGCGCGACTGGGTTCACAATTGCGGAAATGATGATCGCGGTGGCGATCGTGGGAGTGGTCGCGATGGTGATGTATACGCTGCTCAATTCCGGGATGAACCTATTCGCCCGGAATGTGGCCGTGAACCTGGCGCATCAACAGGCGCGCAACGGACTGATGCGAGTGGCTCGCGATTTACACCAGGCGGTCTCGATCCCGAAGCTGGTGGATGAGAACGCGCAGGGAGTGGCCGGAACGGGACCCGCCGCAGGCATCACTTTCCAGATCGTGACCAACGGCCCGTTTGAAGTAATGAACGACCCGGCTTCACCGGCGTTGATCCAGATCGGGACGACGGACCCGAGGCCGCAGCAACCGGCGGTGGGCGATCACATGGTGGTGCTCGATTACGACGTGGAGGCCGATATCACGAAGATCACGGCCAACGGCAACGGGAGCAATCATTGGAATGTGTTCCTGGAGAATGGAAACGAGCAACGGATCCAGACCAAGAGCGGATCGTTCGTGATCTGCTATATCACGCGCCGGATTGGTTACGTGGTCAAGAACGGCGAGCTGCGTTACTACTCGAACCTGGTCGCGACGCCCGCCGTGTATTCCGTGATCTCGCGAAACATCACCAGCCCATTGCCATTCAAGGTTCCTCTCAATAGCACGGGCACGCCGGCGACGAGATATACTTCGGTCACGCTGAGCGCGCTGGATCCGACCTACAGCAAGCGCGCCTATAAGAACACGAGTATGCAGCTGGTCGACGCGCGGGTGCCGTATCGCTGTCAGATGACGAAGTACCAATGAAAGCGTTACGACCAGGGAATGCGGGCGGGACGTTGCCGGCGGCGCTGCTCATTGTGTTCGCGCTTTGCCTGCTGATCGCGCTCGCGTTCGAAATCACAAGCGGAATGGGACGCCACACCCAGGGCGCGGGAGCGGTGGAATCGGCGATCGCGATCGCGGATGGGTCCCTCGATTATCTGTATGCAAACTGGCGGCAAATCGCGCGGACCAGCCCGAACCTAGCGCCGACGACATCGGAGTTTGCCAGTATTGCAGCGCCGCCCTCCACTTACTTCCCGGACTTGAAAGGATGGACGTTGAAGAACTTCGCCCTGGTCGCCGTCGATCCGCTGCTCAAGCCACTCGCTACGACAACGACCGCTCCGCCGAAGCAGACGGGGCGCGGCCCAGGCAGCTACGCTTATACCTATCTGGCGACGGCCGATGTGGAGTTGCAGGTAATCAGTCGCACCGTCACCCAGAAGGTGCGGCGAGCGTTCCAGAAGAAGGTGCAATCGCCCTGGAACTTCGCCCTGTTCTATAATGACGTGCTCGAGCTGCAGCCGGCGGCGCCGCTGACTCTCACCGGCTGGGTCCATTCGAACGATAACCTTTACACCGGAAGCAATAAACTGACGGTGACCGATCGGCTGACCACGAGCGGAAGCTGGGACATTGGTTATGCGCCGGGTGACGGAAAGCATACCGCGCCTGCTACCGCCCCTAACTATCCGGCGAATCAGCCGCCGGCGCAGGAAGACACCTTTCAGGCGTTCGGGCTGGACCCGAAGCTGTTGAATACGACCGACAACAATCCGGACAACGACAGCTTTCGCGAGATCGCCGAGGTGCCTAAAAACAGCACGAACGATCCGTTTGCGTCCCAGCGTTATTACAACCAGGCCGGCATCACGGTGCTGATCAATGGCAACTCGAAAGTAATTCGAAATGGCGCGGGCGCGGTTTGCACGGCGTCGAGCAAAGGGAACGATCTGATCATTTACCAGACGATCACGGCGGCGCTGAAGAATCCGCAAAACTTCCAGGATGGCCGGGAAGGGGCGACGATGTCGGCATGGACGGTGGACATGAAGCCGATCGCTTCGAGCGCGATGTCGTGGAACAACATTCTGTATATCTCGGACCAGAACGCGACGGGATCGAACCATACCGCGATCCGGTTAACAAATGGCGATACCTTGCCGAAGGACGGACTAACGTTCGTGACGGACAATCCGGTCTATATCCAGGGGAATTGGAACACCGGCGCGAACCCGCCTTCGAGCGCGAGCACGCCGGATGCGACCAAGCCGATGGACCCATCGTACGCGTGGCGGCCCTCGGCGGTTATCGCGGACGCGATCACGCTGCTTTCGGCCGCGTGGCAGGATAGTAATTCCTCGAAAGGCCTGAACCAGCGCACCGCGAGTAACACCACGATCAATGCGGCGCTGGTGGCGGGGAATGTTCCGACTGGAAGCCAGGGGAACAACTACAGCGGCGGCGCGGAGAATTTCGTGCGGTTCCTGGAAGATTGGACGGGCAAGAACTTCACTTACTATGGATCGATGCTGCAACTTTACGCGAGCAAGTACGCTACCGGCACATGGGGCAACGCGAATGTTTACGCGCCCGGCACGCTAAAGTGGTACTTCGACGAAAAGTTTACTCTGAACGCGCCGGCCGGCACGGCAGTGATGATCAGCTACGTCCAGCAGCGATGGTATCAGGAGTAAAAACGATTGTCGTTGTTGCGGTCCTGGGACTCGCTGTTGGATTAGTCCAAGCGGAGATCAACCTGACGCCGCAGTATTCGGTTCGGGAACTGGAAGGGTGTAAGTTTCCCCAGCTCGAATTTCGCGATGGCGCGAAGAAGATTACTTACGAGCCGCCTCCGGGATGGCAGGCAATGGCGCGCGATAGCCAGACGCTGGCCCTTACCCCGGCAGGCAAGGACATGGTAAGCGCGAAGATAAAGTTCTTCCCGACTCAAGGGCGGCTTGTTCTGGACGAGGCGCAATTGCAGCACTTCAAGGACACGGCCAACCAGCTTCTCCCGGCAGAAAGCAGGATCATGGCGGAACCGACCATCACCACGACTCCGCTGCTTTTGAACGGGCATCCGACGTGCGAGATCGACATCTATTTCGTGCTTCATTTGCAACGATTTCGCATGAGCGTCTTGTTCGTCGATCTGGGCGAGTCGCAACTCCGGTTCAGCCTGATTTCGCGCGCAGGCGATTTCGAGGAACTGCACAAGGCTTTTCGGGCGAGCTGGTACTCGTGGCAGTGGGCGGAGCTTTAGACGAATTAGGATCGGGAAAAAGGAGTTCGGACGCCAATTGATTCGGCTGTCCCGGCAGCCTTGTCTTACGGGCCCGGTCTATGTCACACCGCTTCCCTGCGGCTCCATTTCCTATCCGAAGAGCGGCTTGTGCTTGCGTTTGTTGCGGGCGTTGTCGGGCTCGGTCTTCATCAGGGCGCCCGCATCGGTCGTATACACTTTCGTCCATTTGCCGTCGGCGGCCTTTACTTCAGCGCAGTAGATGAAGACACCGTTTATGGCTATTTTTTGCACGTTCTCCACTTTGCCGCCGGCGGCGCTGGTTTGAATCGTGGCCTGCACAGCAGCGGGGATATCCTTCCATTTCACGATCGCGCCAGGCGCTTTCGGCGCCTTTGCAAACGCGGGGCTGCTGAAGAGCGTCAGAGCGAGAATCGCTCTGAAAGTAGGAAGTAGGAAGTAGGAAGTAGGAAACCGCATGGCAGGATAAACACCGCGGGCTTGGGTTGGTTGTAAGGAAAAGTAGGAAGGAGGAATTAGGAAGTTGGAAACGCGAGCGAATAAATCGTTCTTGTCATGCATTAATCAGGGGCGCAGTCTGTGGTTCATACCCAAAACAATAAAATGAAAACTACAAGAATCGTTCAATTCACGTTTGTCGCGGCCGCGCTGGCTTTTGCTCTGCCGGCGCGCGGCGATACGATGTCGGTGCCCAGCGCGGAGAAACCGGCTTACACCTTTGATGTGCCCTCGAGCTGGAAGCCGAAGGCCAATACCGCGGATGAGAGCGTGGAGGCAATGGCGCCCAGCGATCACGCTTATCTCAGCGCGTGGATCGCGAAAGGGTCGGATCAACAGGCGATCATCAAAGATATGGAGACGACTTTGAAGGATGCGCTCAAGAGCATCGATACGAGCAGCACCGACCAGACGATCGAAGTCAACGGAGTAAAGATCGTGGTGGTGAAGGGTAGCGGGGTCGATAAACGCGCCGGAAACAAGGTGCAATTCCGGGTGGCAATATTTCCCGCGGGCGGAGACAAGGTGGGAATCGTTTATACCGATTACGATAATGATGCGCCGGATACCACGATGAAGGATATCCACGGCATCATCGGATCGATCAAAGTCGGCGCGAAGAAGTAGGCCCGGAGGTCGGAGGTCAGTCGGAATTGAACGAAGAGCCGACCGAGTGAGCCGGACGCGGTTAGAATAAGGGCGAACGGCGCGATCGCGCACGCAAGCGAGCGTTCGTTCTTTCAGGCGTACGACCACAAAGCCGCGCGAAAGCGCGAAAGAAAACTGGGAACGAAACGGGGCCGGCAAAACAAATTAAGAAGTAGGAAGTAGAATGGAGCCGGCGGGAGCCGCGCGACTAATTGTTTTATCGTCGCGAGGCTGTATCACTGCGACGCCGCACGCGCGCCGGACGGAGAAAATACGAATCAGATGCAGGGAGACGCCGATGGGGCGAATTTTCATGGGCTGGTCGGGGTTGTGCGTGGCTGCAGGTCTCGCGTTGCAGCCAGCCAACGCCAGCGATCGCAAGACCGCGTCGGTAAGCGCCGGAGGAAAATCTATCCGTGCCTTCGCCTTTCCTGCTCAAGCCCGATCGAGCCTTCGCGCGCACGTCCCGCAAACGCTACGTTCCGGCGTGACGAGTCGGCGGGGCGTGGGGGCAAATGAGTTTTCTTTTTCTGCGGTGAATCCTCTCGAATCAACGTTGTCGCGTTCTGCTGATAAAACGCCAACGAACGGCGACGAGCAGAAAGAAAAAGCGCCGACTCCTCCGGGTGAGCGGAAAACAGTAAGGTTCTTTCGATTGGACCCTACGCTTGGCGATGTCTCTGTACAACCGGTGGTCGGAGGAGTGAATGGAGCGCAGTTCTCTCTGGGGTTTTAGCCGCACTTATTTTTGAGGAAGTCAGAGATCGGAGGGCGTCGGCTTTGGAAAGTAGACTGAACGGTTTTCTGTACGCAACAGTCGAAGAAAGCATGAAAAGAATTACAGAGTTAGTCAGGTCCGTCGCCTTCATCGCAGTGGTTGCCGTTGCTGGAGCAGCGGTTGCTGCGCCGAGCCAAGGCGACTTAATGAAAGAAGCGACGGTCTCCAAGAGCCAGGCGGAAAAAACGGCGCTCGCCAAGGTGCCCCACGGCGTGATCAAGAGCGAAGAAATTGAGCGCGAGCACGGAAAGCTGGTTTGGTCGTTTGATATTGCGACGACCGGCACGAAGAACATCACCGAAGTGCAGGTGGACGCAAAGACCGGGAAGATTGTTTCGATCAAGGTGGAGACGCCAAAGGATCAGGCGGCTGAAGCAGCAGCGGACGCGAAGAAAAAGTAGAATACTGGACGGGGAACCGCGTGGGGCCGGTCACGCAGCCAGGGATGGCTGACACGAGCGCGGGCGCGCGAGTGATCAAAGTAGGAAACAAACGCGCGGTCTCGACGCGGCGAAGCGCGGTAGTTATATTCCGGGCATGAGCTCTCTTTCGAACTTCGTCAGCATTCATCCTTACTTCAAAGTGCATCCAGGAAAACTGGAGGCGTTTAAGGCGGCGTTTCCGACGTTCATCGAGAAGACTAAGACTGAGGAGAGAAATCTGTTCTACGAATTTAGTGTCAATGGCGACGACGTTTTCTGCCGGGAGGCTTATCTCGGAGCGGAGGGACTTCTGGCGCATCTCGAAAACGTAGGCGCGCTACTGGCAGAAGCGTTCAAGATTGCTGATCTAACCCGGCTCGAAATCCACGGTCCCGACGAGGAGCTCGACAAGCTAAGAGGACCGCTCGCGCATCTGAAGCCGGAGTTCTTCACGCTAGCGAAGCCGCTTGAATGAAGAAGTAAGAATTAAAATTCAAGAAAGGGAGATAGCGCAAGCGAAGATTGACTTGCGTGAGCGGAGAGAGGTCACCGCCCGGGACCTGGCGGCGGGGCGGGGGCCGGCTGGTTTTGCGGACCGGACGGCGCGTTGCGGTTGGGTTGATTTACCGGCCCGCGTTGTTGTTGCTGACGAATGGCGTTGTTGATTAAATTCTGACTGGGCAAAGGCCGGAAACCGACAATTAACGGAGAGGTTTTCATGAGGCGATCGAGATCGATCTCCTTCGGCTCGGGAATCCGGCTCGCACCGGCGGGAACCTCGAGCGTCTGGCCGGCATTTACGCCGCGCGATTGGTCGCGATGTTTCACGAGGGTCAATCGCGCGCTACCTTCGAGCACGGTCAGACGAGCGCCACCGGCGCCGATGTTCTCGAAGATGAAAGTGGTGCCGTTGCTTCCGGCGGTGACAGCGCTGGTCACAATAGTGGCGCTGCCGGAGTTCTTCGGCACTCGCAACAAGGTGGAGCCACTGCGCAACTCCACCCGGCGCCCGGAATCCTTGAAGCTGTAAAGGGTGTTCGCGCCGAGACGGGTTATGGTGAGGTCGATGAAGGTGAGCTCGGCGCGCGAGTCGCCTCCAGTTTTAACGGCGGTGGTCTCGCGCACATTTTCGTTCAGGACGGCGCGGCGCGGCGGCGCATCGGCGGGAAGCAGATTCACTTCGCGAATTAACTGGGTCACGCGCGCGTCTTGTTTCGCCGGGATGGCGAAGCCGCTCGTACTCAGCAAGAGCGCGAGCGCGGCGATCAGACGTCGGAAGTCAGAGGTCAGAAGTCAGAAGTCAGACTTATTAGCGCGCCATCGTCGCGCTAGGCTTCGGCGGTGGTGGGGTCGATGACGGAACGCACTTCGGAGACGCGGTTGGCGGGGAAGCCGCCCTGCGCGGCGTGTTCGCGCACGGTCTTCTCGTCGGGGGCGATGTAGACGCAATAGATTTTGTCGTCGGTGACGTAGCTCTGGACCCATTGGATCTGCGGGCCGAGCTGGCGCAGGACGCCGCATGATTTTTGCGAGATGGCTTGCAGTTGCTCGGCCGAAAGATCTCCGGCCCCGGCGATTTCACGTTCGATTACGTACTTGGGCATGGGAGAAAGCTAAGGAGAAAGTAGGAATTAGAAAGTAGGAACGGAAGTCAGAGATCGGAAGTTCGCCCCGCGGGATCGGTCCTGACGCGGAAGTCGGAAACAGCCCGTTATGGGATTCGGTAGGCCTCGACCAGGGCGACACCGGTGCTGTCGTTTTTGCCGCGCACGATGGCGGTGTAGTTCCCGGGAGTGAGAAACAGGTTTACAATCGCTGACTCGCGATCGTCGGTGGGATCGAGCTTCGTAGCACGCACGGCTTGTAGCTGAGGGATTTTCCAGTCGTCGTTGAAACCGATGGAAACGCCATTTCCATCGAACAGTTCGATGGTGGGATTGAGGAGTGGATTCACGATACCGGCGCTCGTAAGTGTAGGTCCGATGGCCCGGAGCACTATGATCGGGCTGTCCCCGTTCCCCATGATGAGGCCGGCGATCATGACGTTATCGCCGCCGCCGACGTAACCGCGTGTGCTCAGGTTCGCAAATGTGGAATTGGTGGCGCCAGTATCAAGGTCGTAAGCCTCAACAATCCCGTTGCCGGTCCCGCCGTTGTTGCCGGCCAGCACCGCTGTGTAATGGCCGGGCGGAAGGCTAATGAGGATCGCGGATTCGCGGACGTTCTTCGGAGCGAGACCGCTATTCATGATTTCAGTGGCCCGCGGGGATTGCTGCCAGTCGTCGTTCGTTACCAGGACGTTTTGCGCATCGTCGAATAAGGTGAGGACAGGATTATCCAGGACGTTCGGGACGTTGTTTGCCATCAGCGATGGGCCAAGGCCGCGCAGGAGCATTTTCTTCGACGTGTCGCCGGTGATGATGAAGCCGACGATGGAGACGCGCTCGCCGGTATCGACGAAAACACGGGTGGCCACATTCATGACTTTGGACGGGGAGGGCGGCGGGAGCGTGATCACGTCATTGGCGCCTTTCGCCAGCTGATAATGAGCGGCGGTGGTGGGATGGACATCGTCCCAGAAAAGGAACTGATCCGGATTGCCGCTGGAACCCTGAGCCGGCACCGTGATGTTGGTGAATCCGTACCGGGGTCCGTTGCTCATCAGGCGGATCGTGTTCGTCCAGACATCGACGCTGTAGATCACCGGCGTAAAGCCTTGGGACGCGAGGGTGCTTTGGAGTGCTGCAATATCGGCATTGAGCTCGAGTCGAAAATCCGCCGAGGCGGTATTGAGCGATTTTATTCGCCCCGGCTCGCTCGAATATCTTGGGATATCACCGATGGGGGGCACGTTCGGCACCATGATGTATTTCGCGCCGGCATTCGAAAGGCGCTGGACGAGGGCGGTGAGGCGGGCTGCGGTCGCGATCACATTTGCGCTGCCAGGGTCGTTGCGAAGATCGTTGCCGCCGCCCCAGACGATATAAAGAGCATTTGGATCAATCGCGCGGGTGGCGAAGTAATCGTCCATCTGCTTTCCCATGTCGTCGATGGTGATAGTGACATCGCCGAAAAATGGGGGTGAGACGACGGTCTCCTGATGCGTTCCGTTATTGGAGGTGGCTCCGCCAAAGGCATAGTTCAGACCGCCGCCGAGGCTGTTAGTGGCGGGCGAGATTCCCAGGAAAGTGCGCGCGAGCTGTTCATGCCAAACGCCAAGGTAAGTCTTCGACGAAGGATCAGTCGCGGTGTCGTTGGTGAACCTTCCGTTATCGTAATTGAAAGTGTGGCTGGGATAGTCCACGGCGCCGCTACTCTTGGAGTTCGTGCGATTGCGGTCGTTGCCAGTATCGGACAGGCTGTCGCCGAAGAGAATAATTTGAGTAAACGCCGGCGGCGCTTGCTGAGAGAATGCCGAACTGGCGGCGCCGCAGATTAAAGCGAGAGCCAGGAGCCATTTCGCGATGTCCCTTTGCGAAATCATATTTCAATACGGCGCCCTTTCGCCGCTAATAACTAATCGGAACGGCTCCCGCGGATGCGTGTGTGGGAGGAGCGGAAGTTCCGCCCCGGGGCAAGTCAGTCCCGCGTCAGCGCGCGGGAATGGCGGCGCTGTTGGCGGCGCACATTTCGCGGGCTGTCTGGCGCGCTTCTTCTTCGAGCGAACCGACGGTGAAATTGGCGCACGTGCGACGATCGCAGAGATATTCGTGAACGAACGGATCGAGACCGCCGCTTCGTTCGCACTGAGCCACATGCACGAGCTGGTGCACGAGCAACTCGCGGTCCCCCCAGGCATCGGCGCGAATGATTATGCCATGACCTATTGCCACGCCGCGGCAGGCGTCGGTGATGATATGGGTCTGGCGCGAAGCCTCCGCCAACTGTTCATCGGCGGGCATCGGAATCCGATCCACGACGAGCACTCGCACCCGCGCGGGATCCTGGACGCCAACCCGAAGGGCGTCGGCCGTGGCCTTCGGGCCTAACGAAGAGCCGCGAGCGAGGATAAGCTCCTCCTGGGCTTTCGCCCAGTCACAGGCGAGCGGCACAAGGTGTTCGAATGTTTGCTGATCAATCACTTGGGCGAGGAGAAAAGGTGGTTCTTGTAAAGCAAGAGGCGTGCAAGGGGGCGAGACACGCAACGAAGATCGAGGATTGAGGATGGCGAAGGGGGGCAAAACATAAGCGTTGAGGTCCGGCGCTTATGGACGATGGTGCGGGCCGTTTCTCTGCTGCCCGTTCCAAATGCTCTGGGGCAGATTCACCGCGCGCCGGTCCATTGCCAAAACCAGAATCAAACTATCCATGAACTCCGAACTCCTTAAAGCAGCCAACCAAGTCATCCCCGATAACGGCATCCTCGTAAACATGATGTCCCGCCGCGTTCGGCAGCTTTCTCTCGGCCACCGGCCTTTGGTGGAACACGCGCCTGGCCTTGGCCTCGCCGATATTGCGCTGCTCGAGATCGGGAAGAAAAAGCTCACGTTCGAATCGACGTTCGGAACGAAGCTGGCGGTGGACTCCCCGCAAGTGGTTGAATTCCCGAAAGTCGCCGCCGGCCCGGTGAAAAAAAAAGCAGCGTAGAAATTACGAAGTAGGAAGTACAAGCTTGGGCAGTGACCGCTGCTCGAGTTTTTCTCCTGACGCTGATCGCGATGGTGGCGTTCGCGGGGAACTCGCTGCTCTGCCGGGTCGCGCTGAAACAAACGAGCATTGATGCCGCGAGCTTTACCTTCGTTCGCATCGCGTCTGGCGCTCTCGCGCTTTGGTTGATCGTGCGGGTACGCAGCGCGTCGCCGCAGAAAGCCGGGAGCTGGGTTTCGGCAGCGGCTTTGTTTGCTTACGCCGCAGGATTTTCCTTCGCTTATATCAACTTGCCGGCGGGAACCGGCGCACTCCTCCTCTTTGGCGCCGTCCAAGCGACCATGATTCTCTGGGCCCTGCGCCGCGGCGAAAAGATGGATCTGCGGCAACGCCTCGGTCTTATGCTAGCCGTGGCCGGACTCGTCACGCTCGTGTTTCCCGGTCTCTCCGCGCCACCTCTCGTCGGCTCGATCTTGATGATCATGGCTGGGATCGCGTGGGGCGTCTATTCGCTCCGCGGGAAAAACGCCGGCCATCCTGCTACCGCCACCGCTGGAAATTTTTTGCGCGCCGTGCCGATGGCGGCAGTTCTGAGTCTTGTCTTCCTGCCCTGGGCCCGCGTGGATCGCGCCGGCGTGGGATACGCCATGATGTCAGGAGCGATCGCTTCAGGTGTCGGTTATGCGATCTGGTATACAGCGTTGCCGGGTCTGCGAGGCGCGAGCGCGGCCAGCGTCCAACTGGTTGTGCCCGTCTTCGCCGCGCTCGGCGGAATCCTATTTCTCGGCGAACAGATCACGCTGCGTTTTCTGTTTGCGTCAGTCGCGGTGCTGGGAGGGATTGGGCTTGTGGTCGTAGCCAGAGGTCAGAAGTCAGAGATCAGAAGTCGGACGGTTTAATCCCATTTCAGTTCTTCCGGGCCGAGAGATATCGACGGGCCTAACGAGCTTTGACTATTCGTAGGCCAGCGCATCGCGGAGGGACATGCGCAGGATGTGGCGGACAGACAGCCACACGCCGAGAATGACCAGAAAGACTCCGCAGAAAAGCAGGCCGAGCCCTGTTCTCGAAATGTAAAGAGGGACCGCGACGTGCAGGAGTTGGCGCTCGGCCATGCCGCCGAGGATTCGCGCGAAGTAAATTCCGCCAGCGATGGAAAGTAACGCGCTCAGGAAAGCGACCGCGCCCCCTTCGACGAGAAAAATGGCAATGACCGATCGCGGCCGGGCGCCGAGCGCACGGATGACGCCGATTTCGCGGGCGCGTTCCAGGACCCCGAGGCTGACCGTCGCGATAAGCGTAATCGCGCCCACGAGCGCGGAGGCGAGCGCGATCATTTTCATGACGCCGGAGACCACGGCGAAATGTTCTTCGAGAGAAGTGCGGAACTCGCTCTTGGTATTGACGAAGCTGGGAGTGAGCCGCGCCTCGATGAGCGCCTGCTCGAGCGCGCCCGCGACGAGTTGTTGCCTTTCGCCCTGAGTCTTCACCCGCAAAACCGTGGCAGCATCGCCGAGGCGGGTCATGTTCTCGAACGCGGGAAAGGCTGCGTAGATAACCGGCGTTCCGATTTCTTCGACAATGCCGACGACGCGCACTTTCGTTCTGCGTTCGCGAAACTTCACGGTGATCTCGCCCCCTAGAAGCAAACCGGGTGACGCTGTCTGCACATGCCGGTTCACCACGACGGCGTCCGTCTCCGCCGGCGCCGGCCAGCGTCCTTCCTGCAGGGGCAATTTCAGCAGCCGGGTTTCCGCAGGATATCCGCACAACTGCATGCGGCGGCCTTCGCGCACCGCGGTTCCGCCGTCATCCGTGACGAGATTTACACCGGCGCGTCGATAAGCTTCGGCGATCGCCACATCGGGAACGGCGCGAGCTACTGCTTCCAGTTGCGCGGCAGGGGCGGGGCGTTGCAGTTGCACCTCGATGTCATGGCCGCGGGCCGCAAGCGCCGCGTCGATCACGCGCATCAAGCTTTCGTAATTATTGTGCGCGGTCAGGAGCAATGCGCCGCCCGCCGAAAGCGCGAGCAAGGTGAGCGAGAGCCGCCACGGACGGCGGAAAGTATTTCGCAGCGCAAATGTCCACCGCCTGTTACCGGGCACTTTGATGAGCCGCGAAGTGAGACCGATCGGACCACGCGGAGCGATGATGCCGGGATCCTGAATCGCTTTGCGCACGCTGAGGCGCGCCGCCCGCACGATCGGCACCGCCATGGCGAGAAAAGGAATGGCGAGCGCGAAGAATATTTCCTCGAAGGCGAGCGCGCTTGGGACGCTCCAATCGCTGATGTCGATATTCAGCATCGTTTCGTGATACCCGACCACCCACCGGCCGATTGCCGTCCCGATGGGAAGCGCGAGACCCGTCGCGACCAGAACCAGCGGAGCGACCAGCGCGAGATATTGCCAGGCGAGTTGGGAGGACTGGGCGCCGAGCGTTTTCATGATCCCCACCTGCCGGACTTCGCGCTTCATCCAAATCGAAATCATGCAGGCGGCGAGCGTGGCGCTGCAGATAAACGCGATCCCGGCCAGCACTTCGAGGACCCGGAGCATCGCCGTCATGAGTGCCGCATGCGGGTGGATATTGTTCAGGGCGTCCGCGCGCAAAGGCGCTGCGTTTCGCGCTTTTAACCAGGCGCTCAAATCATCGGCGAATTCCGCGACATCGCTCATCTCGCCGCGCGCTTTTAGTTTTACGAGCAATTGGTCGAGATCGACGCTTTGTCCCAGCGATGACGCAGCGGCGGGCGTGATGTAACCGTAAATCATTCTATCCTGCGTGCTCGGTGCGACCGCGGTGTCGTGGACAAATCCGCTTACCGGAATCGTGGCCTCTCCTCCGGCCGGCGTGCGGACACGGAGCCGGTCGCCTTCACGCGCATCGAGCAGCGTAATGCCTGATTGCTCGATCAGAATGCCGCCGTTATCCGCGGGCCACGAGCCGGCATCGCGATGAATGAGATTCACTTTTTGCTTCGCGAAATCGGGGAGGAGAGTGAGCCGCATCGGAAACCATTCGCCAGACTTTCCGGCGATGCGCAGGAACGCCGTCGATTGGGCGTCGACCTCCGCGATGCCCGGCCGCGCCCGAACCAAATCGAGAAGCGCCGGGTCCACCTTATCGAACCAGAGGAGGATATCCGGTGCGTTCGCGCGCTGGTAGCTCGCGGCAATTTCCCGCGCCAGAATCGCGCGCGCATTCAACGCCGCCACCACTCCCGCGGTGCCGAGAACGAGGATGACTCCGATAAGAAAAATCTGGAGGCAGTGTTGCCGGAAATCGCCAGCTATTTTCCGCCACTGCGTGTTCATCCGTGGTCGGAATGATTGCTCGCGTCCGCGACGATGAGGCCATCCTTCAACTGAATCACGCGATGGGCGCGGCTCGCCAGATTGTCGTCATGCGTCACGATCAGCAGCGTCTTGCGCTGGCCGATGAGGCCGTGAAAAAGCTCGGCGACGGCGGCCGACGTTTCGGAATCGAGGTTGCCGGTGGGTTCGTCGGCGAGCACGATCGGCGGATCGTTGGCGAGCGCGCGGGCGATGGCGGCTCGCTGTTGTTGTCCGCCGGAAAGAGCGGAAGGCAGCTTCGTCGCCTGGTCGCTCAAGCCAACGAGCTCGAGCAGCTCGCGGGCGCGCGTTCGGCGATCAGCGCCGGGAACTTTGCCGACGAAATCCATCGCCAGGGTGATGTTTTCCTCCACGGTCAAAGTCGGAAGCAGTTGGAAGAATTGAAACACGACTCCGATGTTCCGGCCGCGCCAGAGCGCCATTTTGTTTTCGCTGAGCCGCGTCAAGTTTGCTCCGGCCGCGTGAACTTCGCCGGATGTGGGACGATCGATTCCGGCGATAAGATTCAGCAGCGTCGATTTGCCGCTGCCGGATTTGCCCAGGACGGCGAGAAATTCTCCCGGCGCTACCCGCAGCGAAATGCCGCGCAACGCCTGAAACTTCTGGCCGCCGCGCACCCCGAAGGATTTCGTCGCGCCGTCGAGCTGGATGATGTCCGCGTCATTCGCCGCGATTGCCGGGGCGATCATTGACGCTTCAGCGCGAAGAAATCCGCGCTCAGCAGTTTGCCGTTCGCATCAAACTTAAACGTCCGCTCTTTCGTCGCGCGTTCCGCGGAGCGAAATTCCGTCTTCACCGCGCGAACTTCCCCTTGGCGCTCAATGGCTGTGATGACGATTTCGTCCGGCGCTTTCACTTTGACCATCGCCTGCATGAAAAAATCGGCCGCGCTATGTTCCTCCGGCAAGTCCTCGATCGCGTATCGATCTGAGAGCAGCGGCTTGAGCGACTTGCCGTCGTGAATTCGCATGGCTTCCGCAAAGGCGTGCATGAAATCGATCACCTGTTTGTCCGGCGTTACATTTGCCGCGAACGAAACCATGGCTGCTTTCGCATCCGGCGGGCCGGGAGTCGGAGAGGGCGGCGGAGCGCCGTGCAGCCAGGTTTTGAGATCGGCTTGCGCCACGATGGTGGTGAGAAGGATTACGGTGACCGCGAGTGTTTTCATGTTGGGTTAAGGAAAGGAAGCGATGCCGCTCGCGGAATGATGACCGCTGGAAACGGTCGGCGGTTACAAGAAAAGAACTGCTTTCGGTTGCGAGAAATCTTCGGCAGACTTGTCGCCACAATTGAGCACGAGCGAAAAAAACGATGAGATAGCGTCGGGCCTTTCGAAAGATCTCGATGCGCTCCCGAGGCTTCGGGGATTCCGACTGCGCGGCCTGGAGATGACGCGGCTGGAAACATTCATCGACGCCGCGTTCGCGTTCGCGATCTCCATGCTGGTGATCGCGGCCCAACAGATTCCGGACAACATTGAGGCGCTCCTGGCGGCGTTCAAACATGTGCCGACGTTTATCTGCAGCATCGCGGTGCTCGGCATCTTCTGGCGGGGGCATTGGCTCTGGAGCCGGCGTTACGGACTCGAAGATGGCAGCTCGATCCTGATCAGCTGGGCGATGATCGTTACGATCCTGATTTTCATCTATCCACTGAAGGCGATCTTCAGCGCAATGTGGTTCCAGCTTAGCAATGGCCAACTCGGTCAGCCGTTCGGGTTGCATACGGAAGCACAGGCGCGAACACTTTTTGCCATCTATGCGCTCGGATTGGTCGGCATTTCCGCCGAAATCCTGCTCTTGTATCGGCGCGCCTGGCGGCTGCGCGAGCCGTTGCAGTTAGATGATCGGGAAAGATTCATGACGCGCGGCGAGCTGGCGGGCTGGAGTATTCCGGTCAGCGTCGGAACCGGTTCGCTCGTTCTGGCGCTTACGCTGCCGATAGGGAAAATAGAGTGGGCGGGCTGGGTTTATTTTTCGATGGCCATTCTGGTGCCGGTCCACAAGTGGTTTCATAGGCGAAAACGCCCGGCCATTTAACGATTACGCTTATAACAATGCTGGCTGAACGCGCGGTCACGATCTTACATGAATGGGTCCAGTCCGAGAGCTTGCGGCGGCATTGCTATGCGGTGGCGGACTCGCTGAAACACTTCGCGCAAATGCGCGGCGCGGACCCGGACCTGTGGGAAGCGGTAGGCCTGCTCCATGACATGGATTACGAACGGCACCCGAACCAGGAGCAAAGCCCGACTGAAGGCCATCCCTTCGTAGGAGTCCAGTGGCTGCGCGCGCAAGGTTGGAGCGAGGAAGTTTGCCGCGCGATTCTTTCGCATGCCGATTATGCCGGCGTCGCGCGCGAGACGCCGCTCGAGCAGACGCTGTACGCGGTGGATGAGTTGAGCGGTTTTGTGATGGCGGTAGCGCGCGTCCGCCCGTCGAAAAGCATCGGCGAGGTGGACGTAGCGGCGGTGAAAAAGAAGATGAAGGACAAAGCGTTCGCACGCGCCGTCAACCGCGACGACATCCAGCGCGGCGCAGCGGAACTCGGAATGCCTCTGGAGGAGGTAATCGGATCGGTGATCGCCGCGTTACAAGGCGACGCCGAGAGGTTAGGGCTGGCGGGAGTTGCGAAGTCCGAATGAGCGTCGCGATCAGGGAGTTTGTCATCGCCGATTATGAGCGAGCGACAGCGCTTTGGTCTGAGGTCGAGGGCGTGGAGATATGCGAAGGAGATTCGCGCGACGAGATAGCTGGATACCTCGAGCGAAATCCAGGACTCAGTCGCGTCGCGGAAGAAAATGGGATAATCGTCGGCGCGGCGCTATGCGGTCACGATGGACGTCGCGCTTGGATTTATCACCTGGCCGTGGCGAAGGCTTATCGCGGCAAGGGAGTTGGCAAGCTGCTCCTTGATGATTGCGTTCGCGGTTTGCGCGCCGCCGGTGTTAAGAGGGCGATCATTCTCGTGGCCGGCGATAACCCTGCAGGCCATGAGTTTTGGTTGCGAAACAGCTGGGAAGATATCGCCGGCGCCATTCCGATGACGCGAGACCTATAGCCCTGTAGCCGCCGCCCTGTGGGCGGCGTGAGATCGAACTTGGCTCGCAACAACGCTTCGCATAGCGAAGCGGCTACAGAAGAAGCGGATTACTTGGGCGGCGCGGGCGTCGGGTTGCGGTTCGGGTAAGGCGGAACTGGCGGCAAGTCGTAGCGCTTTGTCTTAAGGTCATTCTGGATTTCTTCGATGGCCTTATTCAACTGCTCGTCTTCGCCTTTGAATTCTTTCGCCGGATCGTTATCAACCACGATGTCGGGATCGACGCCGTGGCCTTCGATGACCCAATCCTTCCCATCCTTCCCATAAGGCGCGAACTCAGGACGGTTCAGGGTGCCTCCATCCGTGAAAGGAAGTGAGTTCCTGATTCCTACCACGCCACCCCAGGTGCGTTTGCCGATGAGTTTGCCGAGGCCATTCGATTTGAATCGATATGGAAATATGTCGCCGTCCGATGCGGAGAACTCGTTGCAGAGCGCGACCATGGGTCCGAGGAAAGTCTGCGGCGGATTCGTTTGCGGCGTGCCGTTGCGCGCGATCTCGATCATGACGAGCGTGCGTCTTAGCCGGTCAATCACGAGCGGTGAGACAAAGCCACCGCCGTTGCCGCGCACGTCGATGATGAGTCCTTTCTTTTTGATCTGAGGAAAGTATTGCTTGGTAAACTCATTCAAGCCCGGCTGGCCCATGTCGGGAATATGGATGTAGCCGACTTCGCCATTCGTTTTCTTGCTCACTTCATCGACGTTCTTCTGCACCCAGGCCCGGTAATAGAGCGGAGACTCATCTGCGATGGGGACAATGGTGATGTCCCGCGCGCCATCATCGGCCGGTTTGGAGTTAACGCGGAGGATGACCTGCTTATCGGCGGTGCCGATGAGGGCGTCGTAAAGGTTGGCCAGTTGGGCGACGGGTGTGCCATTGATCGCGAGAATGTAATCGCCCGGCTTTACGTTGACACCTATGGCGGTAAGCGGCGAACGAGCGCGTTTGTTCCAGTTTTCGCCGGGCAGGATGCGTTCGATCTTGTAAGCCTTCGTCGCCGGGTCGCGCGAGAACTCGGCGCCGAGCAGACCTAGCTTGATACGCGGAGTTTCGGGCCGCTCGCCGCCGCCGGTATAGGCGTGCCCATTGTTCAACTCGGCGATCAGCTCGCCAATGAGATAAGTCAGATCGTTGCGATGATTAACGAAAGGAACCAGCGCGGCGTACTTGTCCCGCATCGCTTTCCAGTCGACGCCGTTCATGTTCGGCGCGTAGAAGAAGTCGCGCATGTGGCGCCAGGCTTCGTTGTAGATCTGGGTCCACTCCGCGTGGCGGTCGAGCTGCATATCGAGGCCGGCCAGCTTGAGTTTGTAGTCCTTTCCGGCCTTCTCGTCTTTTAGCTCAAGCTTGTCCTTAGGCAGATCGATCATGAAATAATCCTTGGCGACCTTGACCAGCATCTTCTTGCCGTCCGCTGTGATCTCGTAATTGCTCACGTCGCCGAGCACCGTTTCCTTCCGATCGTCAAGGCTATAAGCGCAGAGGTGCGATTTGCGATTATTGCCGTCGCCATCGTCCTCACCATCGTCTGCTCTGTCATCCGCGATCGTACGGCGCTGGTAAAAGATCCGATCGCTTACCAGACGAAGGTTGTTGTAGTTGCCCGGCGGAATATCGAGAGCAACCAGGCGATCATGAATCCCATCGAGATCCACCTTCACTGTGACTGGCTTCTTAGCCTTGGCGCCATCGTCCTTCTTGCTTTGATCGTCGGGCTTCTTGTCCTTGTCGGCGGCTTTATCTTTGTCCGCCGGTTTGCTGGCGTCCTTGTCGTCGGGCTTCTCCTTGTCTTTCTCCTTCTTCTTGCCGACTTCGTCACTGCGCGGACCGAGCGGGTTCTCAGTCTCCTTGGCCAGGGTCACGAGATAGACGCGCTCGAGGTCACGATAGACGTTGTTAAAATCCGTCTGGTCGAAGATCGGCTTAAAGTCGCGACTTGAAGTCAGCATCAAGTATTTGCCGTCGTCGCTGAAGGTCGGGTTGTCGGCTGAATACCAATCGTCGGTCACTGCCACCGGTTTTTTGTCGGCAGTAGAGAAAAGATAGACCTTGTCGCCGCCATTTTCTTCCCGTCGCGCCCATGCGACCCACTGGCTGTCGGGCGACCAGTCGTAACTGCGAATCTCCGAGTGTTTATCCTGGTCCACCTGCGTGATCGCCTTGCTCGCGACATCAATGTAACGCAGTCGCTGCAGGCGATCGCTCCAGAGGAGCTTCTTGCTGTCGGGCGACCAGATAGCCTGATAGTAGTAGGTGTCGGCGCCGGTGGTGAGCTGTTGCGCCTGGCCTTTGCCGTCCTGCGAACGGACATAGAGCTCATTCTCGCCGGTTGCATCGGAATTGTAGGCGATCCATTTGCCATCAGGCGACCAGACCGCGTCGCGCTCATGCGCGTTCGAAGTCCGGGTGAGGTTGCGCGATGTGCCGTCCTTGCCCGGAACGGAGAAAAGATCGCCACGCGCCACCGCGATCACACGCTGCCCATCCGGCGCGGAGCTGACTGATTGAACATGCTTCGAAGCATCAACCAACGCGGAGCGCCCGGAAGCCAGGTCCTCCTTGATATCGATCGGAACCGGCGCCGACTGGCCGGTGGCGAGATCGTAACGCCAGATGTAGCCCGCCTGTTCGAAAACAATCGAGTCCTTGCCAATCGATGGGAACTTGATGTCGTAATCCTTGAAGGTGGTGAGTTGCTTCGTCTCCTTGCCGGCCAGATCAGCCGAGAAAAGATTCATGCGCCCGTCGCGGTCGGAGATAAAATAAATGCGATTGTCGGGGCCCCACATCGGGCAGATATCCTGCGCCGGATTGTTCGTTAGGTTTTCGGTCTTACCGGTCTTGAAATCGAAAATCCAAACATCGTCGGCCATGCCGCCGCGATAATGTTTCCAAGTGCGGAATTCCCGGAAGACGCGGTTGTAAGCCATCTTGGAATCGTCGGGCGAAAACGAAGTGAACCCGCCCCGCGGCACCGGCAATTGCTGGGGGATCTCGGCGTCGAGACCTGCGGTGTAAAGCTCGCCGATGAAGGAATTGAATGTCCGCATCCGGGAACGGAAGACGACGAGCGGCTTCGTGTTTTCCCAGGTCATGACGATGTTGTTCGGGCCCATCCGATCGGAGATATCGTCGCGGCTCACCGTCGCCGTGGTCGTGATTCGCTTCGGCACGCCGCCTTCGCCGGGCATTACGTAGACTTCGGTGTTGCCGTCGTATTGCGAGGTGAACGCGAGTTGTTTTCCATCAGCCGAAAACCGCGGGAACGAGCTGTAGCCGGGGCCGCTGGTGAGCCGTCGCGCTATGCCGCCCTCTTTCGCGACGGTGTAAAGTTCGCCCGCGTAGCAGAAGACGATTTGCTGGCCGTTGGTCGTCGGGAATCGCAAAAGCCGCGTGGTGTCGGGCAATTTTTGCGCTGAGACGAAAGGCGCGATTGCGAACAGAATGATGAGGGCGACGCGAAGAGGTGAGCTGATGCGCATAGAAGTGAAGAATGAGCGATCAAGCTCACGTGGAGCCGACGAACTGACAACCGGGAAAATGCGGCCGGAATTACGCGGGCGATTTTCGGAAGAAAAATGCGGCGACGAGGCCGACGAGGAAGAAACCGACGATCTCGATGAACATATACGACGCGATGTAAACCGTCGGGAAGCCCCACCAATTCCAATAAGAGACGTTGGTCGTAATCGCGGCCAGGATTCCTGCGGCGGTCACGAATCCGACCCGGCCGCCGAAAGTGACAAGGCGGGTTTGCGCGAGCAGAGCGACGATGAGCAGCGCTTGGAGCAGCTCGGTCGCGAACTCGATTGTCAGGTACTTCGCCATCACCATCGGCCGCGACCCCGCGGGATGATACATGAGCAGGCCGGAGGGATTCTTCGCGAGCTTGGCCTCGTAATCCTTCATCGCGGCACTGCGTTGGGCGTGGGTCGCGTCCGGCCCGAGACCCATTCCAGGAAGGATGTAGAGCCCCGTTTTGTTTCCGGCACCGGTTTGCAGGGCGGCAAGGACTGCTTCGTCATTTGGGATTTCGCCGATGCCGGCTTCCCCGAGGGGGAGGGCCATGTGCGCGATTGCAGTCCAGATAAACATGGCGATGGCGCCGAGAACGCCCGCCAGAATGATTCGTTTTGTCATAAGTGCTTCCTGTGAAAGCGGCGATTATGAGTCTGAGGGCTAGCGGGACGCAAGCCTAACGAATCGCAAGTTGGACAAACCCAATTGACGCGATAACCAGTCACGTCGATTTTTACCCGCTATGCGCAAACTACTCCTGATTTCCCTGCTCCTGATTCCCTTGGCGCTTCGCGCCGAGACCAAGGTTCCGCCGGAGAAAGAACTGAAGACGATGGTCCGCGATACCCTGCTGGCGTTCGATAAAGGGGTGCGCGAGAAAAATTTCTCGAGCTTCTACAAGCAGGAACTCGCCCAGCTTTTCCGCGATCAAATGTCGCTCGAGAAATTTACCGACGCCTTCAAATCGTTTTTCGAAAAGAAGGGATACGGTCTTTCCGACGTGGCGAAGTCAGAGCCCGTTTTCGATGAAGCCCCCTCGCTGGATAATAATGGTTTCCTGGTCGTGAACGGCTATTACCCGACGCGGCCGAACAAGATTACGTTCAAGCTGAAGTATCTCTCCGAGAAATCCGCCTGGAAGATCGTGGGCATTGATATCCAAATGTTTCCGGTCGTAGAAAATAAGGGGAAGGCGCCGTCCGAGAAAGAGGCAAAGGCGCTCGCGCTCGATTCGCTCATGGCCTTCAACCAAAGTCTTCAGGAGAAGAGTTTCGACAGCTTCCACGCACAGCTCGGAACCATCTGGCGCAACGAGGTGACTTCAGCAAAACTGAAGGAGATATTCCAGCCGTTCATCGACAAGGATGTCGACATCTCGCCGATCAAAAAGGTCCAGCCGAAGTTCGAGAGCAAGCCGGCAATTAATGAGGATGGCCTGCTCGTCCTGAAGGGCTCGTATCCGACGCAACCGAGCAAGGTCGTGTTCACGCTGAAATATGTCTATGAGGTCGAGTCGTGGAAACTGGTCGGAATAAACGTGAACCTGACCAAGAACGCCGACCGCG
This sequence comes from Verrucomicrobiota bacterium, assembly GCA_041167565.1. GTDB lineage: Bacteria > Verrucomicrobiota > Verrucomicrobiia > Chthoniobacterales > UBA10450 > AV80. The sequence goes on from JBEEHU010000027.1 coordinate 30,969, forward strand.
CAGACAAGGCGGACGAAGAAGAGTAAACGCTGATTGCTTCGGCCGCCTACCGGAGCTTGCCGGACCAGGCGATTCCCGCGACCAGCGCGCCGAGAAAAAAGAGCGCGGCGCCCAGCGGAAACCAGAAGACCGAAGCGGTCGTGACGCCCCTCATCGCCTGCGCCCAACCGAGCAGGAGGCAGAGCAAACCGAGGCTTCCGACGGTGACACCGATCCCGATGATGGCTTCGACGGAAATAGGAAACGATCGAGGCCGGCTCGGTTTTTCAGGAGCGTTGGTCGGGTTCATGACCGCAAGGTGACGAAAGATTTTGCGAAAGTAAAACTAACTCAGCCGAAAGCGCTCCATCAAATGCTGGCGCATTTCGGTTTGAAGCTCGGGCCGCAGCCGCGAGAGAAGCTTTTCCCGGCGCACCCGATCCATCGCGGCCAGCTCGCGCAGAAATTTATCGCGCGTCCTTTTTTTCTCGTAGCGGCTCCACGCAATGCCGGCCGCGAGCAGAGCGCAGATCGCCCAGATTGTGATCGACGTGCCCATGTCAACGCGCCGGTTGCGCATCCTCCTCGGCCAAGCGCCGCACATGATTCATCACCCGCAGATGGACGGCGCGCGTCATGTCGCGCGTCCAGAGATCGAAATACCAGCGCGGGCGGACGTGCAACGTGTACCAGCTCGAGCCGGTCAACGTCGTGGTGCCATCGCTATTATCCCGCAGGACGAACTGACCGCGGTGCAAAGTAATGTGGCCATAAGCTTCCGGATCAGCCGGCTGCTCGACGACGTCGAAAGTGAGTTTCTCGCGCGGCACGAACTCGGCGACTTTTTCTTTTATGACGACGCCGTTGCTGAACATGCATTGCCGGTCCGCGCCGACGAAATCTCCGCCGTTAGTGGTTTGCGTCGGATAAGGCAAGCCGAGCCGGAAAATCCAGTAGCTCGGGTTATCGGGAATTTCGGGGAACGCGAGGACGTGCGGCCAGACTTTTTCCGGCGGCGCGTGGATCACGATCTGGTCCGTCACCACGGCTTGCTTTTCCGAGTGATACGCTGATTCGGCAAGAGTGAACAACGCCAGTAGCGGAAAGATGGTGAGCTGGAGCTTGGAGTAGTTAGGCCGAAACCAGAGACGGCCCAGTAATATTCCCGTTACAATAAAGAGGTAGAGCGCCGGGAAAACGATGACGAGACAAACGACGCCTTCGCGCAGAATGATTGCCGCCGCGCCAAGTCCCATGAGCGATACCCAGAGCGCGTCGAGAAAACTCCAACCAAGTGTGCGGCCAAGACCTCGCCAGAACCAGGCAGCGACCAATCCCACGATGAAAGGGATGAGAAAAAAACTGGGCCACGCCACGAACGTGCCGATGTCTTGATTTTTGTAGGCGCCAACGAACCACGTGACCGCGAAAAGGAGCGCTCCGCCGACTGCGTTGGCGGCGAGCATCCCGAGGATGAGTGGCCAGACCGGTCGAGTCGGCGGCAAAGGCGGTGGCGTTTCCATCCTCGATTAACAGAACTTTGTTTCCCGCACGATCGGCTCGACCATCGGGTACGGATTGTAGCGACCGGAGAGATCGCAGGCGAACGTGATTCGATCGCTGCCTTCGGCTTCATTCGCGTCGGTCAGCCGGACCTCGAGTGCGTGTTCGCCTTTCGCCAGCGTGTCGCCGGGAATCGGAAAGCTCCAATTCATTTCGCCCAGGTCCTGCAGGTCGCTCCAGGCGCCGTCATCGATCCGCGCTTTTGCCGAGGTGATTTTCGCCGCCGACCACGCACGCACTTGGGCGTCGATCGGGCCCGGAACGATATGGGCCGACTTCGTTGCGAGGATCGCCCGGCGCGGATGCGTGATGAGGACGACCGGTCCGCGGTCTTCCATGCTGCGATAGGTCAGCGCGAGATCTTCGCCATCGATGAACACGACTGCGTAACCGGCCGGGCCGCCTTCCGGATCGCCGATCGAGCGCGTGGCGACATAAACGTGATGGCCGTCATTCGCGATCTGGCCGTAATGCGTGTGGCCGGCGAAGAGCGCGACGATCGGCCGCGTCTGCACCGTTTCACGCCAATGTTCGATTCCCGGTCCGGCGAAATCTTCCCAGACTTGAAACGGATAATGATGCTGGAAAACGACGACGCGTTCGCCCCGGGCGATGGCGGCGTCCACTTCAGAACGAAACCAAATCACCTGTTCGTCTGTCATTCCGAGTGGGCGCGACTGCATCGTGTTGAGACAAACGAAGCGGTAGCCGTTGACGGTGAAGGCCAGATAGGTGTCGCCGACGTGCGCCTGATAACTGTGGCAACCCGGATCGTGGTGCGCGTCGTGATCGCCGACCAGCGCATGCCACGGGACCTTCAGCTTGTCCGTCACGTTCTTGAAAAGCGCCCATTCCGATTCGCGCGCGTGCTGAACGTTATCGCCGGCGAACTGAACGAAATCCGGCCGGATCAAATCGTTGACCTCATCTGCCATCCAGAGCGCGGTCTTGTAGTTAGGCCGGTCCGCGGATTCCAGATGAAGATCGCCGGGCCAAACAAAGATGACAGGTTTTGCGTTCATGTTTTGTTCAGGCGGCTTCCGCGCTGCGGACGAGCTCGGCGAACACGCCGTTGTTTTGCACGAGCTGATCGAACGCGCCCTGCTCGACGACGCGGCCCTGATCGAAAACGAAAATGCAATCGGTTTCGTTTAGCGTCGTGAGGCGATGCGCGACCATGATGACAGTGTGGGTATGGCGCGCGTGATCGATCGCGGCCCGGACGCGGCGCTCGCTGATGTTATCGAGCGCGGAGGTGCCTTCATCGAGAATCAGGACCGGCGGATTCTTCAGGAACATCCGTGCGAGCGCGAGACGCTGGCGCTGGCCGCCGGAAAGATTTCCGCCGCGTTCGTTCAGTATGCTGTCGTAGCCCTGGGGCATCTCTAGAATCTCCTCGTGAATGTGCGCCTGGCGCGCGGCTTCCTGGATTTGTTCGAGACTAACGACGCCGCAGCCGTAGCCGATGTTTTCGCGCACTGTCCCCGAGAAAACAAACGGCACCTGGCTGACATACCCGATGCTCTTGCCGATATCTTCACGCGAGAGCACGCCGATCGGCACGCCGCCGACGAGGACTTCGCCGGAAGTCGGATGCAGCAAGCGCAAGACCGCGCGGAGCC
>JBEEHU010000028.1:0-11835 GCA_041167565.1 Verrucomicrobiota bacterium
CGCGAAGATCGCGCGGTCTTCTACGCGACGATCCCGGAACAGACGCTCGAGATCACCTATCAAATCAAGTCGTGCAATCGAGGAAACTTCGTGGTGCCGCCGGTCTTCGCGGAATCGATGTACGACCGCAACGTGAAGGCCCGCGGCCTGGGCGGGAAAATCAGTGTCACGAAATAAACTTCGCAGATGGCTGCTGGTTCTCGCGATCCCAGCGATCGCGCTCGGTGCCATTTGGCTTGCGCTTCCGAAGCCATCGCTCATCGACGGCATCGACTTCTCCACCCGGTTCCGCGATCGAAACGGTAACCTGCTGCGTGTCACCCTGACGGTGGACCAAAAATATCGAATCTGGACGCCGCTGCGCGAGATCTCGCCGTCGCTAATCGACGCAACGGTTCGATTCGAGGACAAATATTTCGGGCACCACCCGGGCGTAAATCCGGTCCCGCTACTTCGCGCCACCTGGAACCTCGCGCGCTTCGGCCATCCGCGAGCGGGCGCTTCCACTATCACGATGCAGCTCGCCCGGTTGCGGTTTCATCTGCACACGCGCACGCTCGGCGGAAAATGCCGGCAAATTCTCTACGCGCTCGAGCTCGAGCGGCATTACTCGAAGAACGAAATTCTCGAGGCCTATCTGAACCTCGCGCCGTACGGTCGCAACATCGAAGGCGCCGGCGCGGCCAGCGAGATTTACTTTGGCAAAACCGCGGCGCGATTGAGCGGACCGGAGGCCGTCGCGCTGAGCTTGATTCCGCAAAGCCCAACACGCCGTGCTTTGCTTCCCGGTCGTGAAAATGAAGTGCTCACCGCCGCGCAACAGCGTCGATCTTCGAATGAGTTGTATCGTCCGGAAGCGCGGACGAGAACGGAGCTAATCGCTCCCCATTTTGTCCAGGGAATACTCGCGACCAGGTCGCGTGGACCGGACATACGCGCGACGCTCGACCTTTCGCTTCAGCAAATCCTGGAACGCCGCGTCACGGATTACATCGCGCAGCATCGTCAGCGCGGAATTGAAAACGCCTCCGCGCTCCTGATCGATTTCCAGACGATGGAAGTTCTCGCGGATGTCGGTTCCGCCAATTTCTGGAACAAGGAAATCCAGGGGCAGGTCGATGGCACGCGGCGGCCGCGCTCGCCGGGGTCGACCTTGAAGCCGTTCGTTTACGCGCTGGCGCTCGATCAGGGACGCATTCATCTCCTCACCCTGCTCAAGGACGCGCCGCACAGCTTCGGCGATTACAATCCGGAGAATTTCGATCGCGAATTTCTCGGGCCAATCCGCGCCGCCGATGCATTGGCGCGCAGTCGGAATGTGCCCGCTGTCACGCTGGCCTCGGAACTGGCGCACCCGAATCTGTATGAATTTCTTCGCGCCGCGGATGTTCGCCTTCCGCACCCGGAATCGTATTACGGACTCTCGTTGCCCTTGGGCGGCGCTGAAGTGACGATGGAAGATCTGGTGCGCCTTTATGCGACGCTGGCGAACGGCGGGCGCCTCCAGCCGCTTCGCCGCTTCTTGCAGGAGCCCGCGAGCGCGAGCCAGCGAGTGCTCAGTCCCGAGGCGGCTTTCCTCACGCTCGAAATGCTCGGACAAATCCCGAGGCCGGGAATGACGAACACCGATTCCAGTCAGCGTGCGCCAGTCTTCTGGAAGACCGGCACCTCGCATGGATTCCGCGATGCCTGGTCGGTCGCGGTTTTCGATCGTTATGTGCTCGCGGTCTGGGTTGGCAATTTCGACGGCCGCCGAAACCCGGCGTTCATCGGGCGCACCGGCGCCGCGCCGCTCCTGTTTCAAATGATCGACGGCTTGCGCGCGCACCAGCCTTCGCGGGCCGAGCCGCATCTGCCTCCGCCTGGGTCGAACCTGAAGCGCATTGAATTCTGTTCGGTCTCCGGCCAGCTTCCGGGTCCATCGTGTCCGCATCGCAGCGAGAGCTGGTTCATTCCCGGCATTTCTCCGATCACCACTTGCGATGTGCATCGCGAAGTTCTGGTCGATGCCACAACGGGATTGCGCGTCGATCAGGATGACGGCACGCGCGTATTGAAGCGCGAGGTCTATGAATTCTGGCCGTCGGATTTGCTCGCGCTCTTCGAGCGGGCCGGGGTTCCGAGAAAATTGCCGCCGCCTTTTCTGCCGACGATCACGAGTGACCTCCTTGCCCGCACCGGCCATCCGCCCAAAATCACATTGCCCGCGAACGAGATGACGCTCTCGCAATTCTCCGCGGCCACACCCGGTATTCCACTGCGCGCTCAAACCGAGAGCGGCGTGAGAAAACTCTATTGGTTTGCCGACAAAACCTTCATCGGCACCTGCGACGCCCACGAAGTGCTTTGCTGGAAACCGACGCCCGGCGTCTATCAATTGACCGCCCTCGACGATCACGGCCGCTCCGCCTCGCGCTCGGTGACGCTGCGCTGAGGAAGCGCGTTCGACAGCGAGCGAAGTCGTCCGTTATTAGATGCTCATGAGCAAGGCGGCTGCCCGAGTCGAATGTCAGATCTGCAAGCAAACAATGTCGCCGGAGAACGGCACCATCGGCGAGGTAGTTCGTCCTTCCCTCTCCGACTTCATCAAGAAGAAGAATCCAGAGTGGGACGGCAAAGGTTTCATCTGCTATGACGACCTGGGAAAGTTCCGCCGCGATTACGTAAAGGAAGTCCTGGAGGACGAAGTCGGCGAGCTCTCCGCGCTCGACCAGGAAGTCGTCGAAAGTCTGCAAGCGCACGAAATCCTCTCGAGCGACATCAGCAAACAGTTCGAGAAGGAACTTACCTTCGGAGAAAAACTTTCCGACACCATCGCCGCGTTCGGCGGCAGTTGGACATTCATCATTGTCTTCGGCGTGATTCTCCTGGTCTGGGTCGTCGGCAATAGCTTCATCCTCGCGACCCGAGCGTTCGATCCGTTCCCCTACATCCTGATGAATCTGGTCCTCTCCGCGATCGCCGCCCTGCAGGCGCCGGTCATCATGATGAGTCAGAATCGGAGCGAAGCGCGGGACCGTTTGCGCGGCGAAAACGATTACAAGATCAATCTAAAAGCCGAGCTCGAAATCCGGCACCTGCACGAAAAAATCGATCACCTTCTCCGGCGCCAGTACAACCGCCTTTTCGAGATCCAACAAATTCAAATCGAGCTGCTGGAAGAACTCACCCGCAAGGGAGAGAAGGCGCCGCCTCCGCGAGCAACCTAACGAATAGTTGTGGCTGCAATACTCCGATTGTGGCCGGCTGCGCGAAAGCCAAAATTAGGAGAGCCGTTGGCAGCGGGCGCGGGACATCGGAGAAAGGAGAAGCGCTATTAACCCGGAAATCTGTCGACATATGGCGATATCTCTTTTGCCGAAAAAATGCGTAGTAACGATCCGGGGTTTCTGTCACTACTGGCTGCGGTGCGGTATTCGAGACTAACTCGATGGATCCGCGGAAGGCGCGAGAAACTGTATTGGGTCGCAGCGGGAGCAGTCGCGCTGACCGTCGTCCTTCTTTCGTGCAGCTCTTTCGAAAGTAACCGGGCCATTGTCGCGCCGCCGAGTATTCCCGGCGCTGAGTTTGTCGGCTCCGACAATTGCGCGACGTGCCACGAAGCGATCGCCCGCGATTTCTCCACCGCGACCCATGCGCGGCTGAAGGCGGAAGGCGATAACGCCAAGAACATCGGCTGCGAATCGTGTCACGGGCCCGGAAGCCTTCACGTCAAGAGCGGCGGCGGCGCGCGGACGATCGTGAATCCGAGAAAATCGCCGGCCACCTGTTTCCAATGCCACACCGAAGTGCGCGCAAAATTCGACCTGCCGCATCACCATCCGGTGCTGGAAGGGAAAGTGAGTTGCGCTGATTGCCACAACCCGCACAAGGGCGACGCGATCAAGGGGGGTGGCGCGAACGTGCAGCAGACGCTTAAGGGTGGCGGTACCGCTTGGCTGAGCCAAAACGAAACCTGCTTCCAATGCCACACCGCGCAGCGCGGGCCGTTCGTCTTCGAGCATGAGGCGGTGCGCGAAGGTTGCGTGAGCTGCCATTCGCCGCACGGCTCGGTCAATCAGCGGATGCTAACGGAACGAAGCGCGGCGCTCTGTTTGAAATGCCATTTCCAGCAGCAGACGACTGCCGGTCGGATCTTCATCGGCGATTCCGATCACACCGCGCGCCTGCCGCAGGGGACCTGTTGGTCCGCCGGTTGCCACGAAGCGATCCACGGTTCGCAGGTGAATTCCCACCTGCGCTACTGACAAATGGCCAATCTTTTTTTCCCAACTCGAATCGCGATCGCGCTCGCTTGCGCGGCAACGTTGGGAACTTATCCCGTGCGCGCGGGCGAAACGAAGATCACGGAAAACGGGACCGCGACCGAGGAGGAAGCCCCGGAATACAAGAATTGGATCGAGCTGGCGATTGGCAGCGTGAGCGTTAGGGGCGACGAAGCGCAATTCAAACAAGAGCACAGGATCTCAGGAGACATCTTTGGCGGGATCCAGGACTTGCACTTGGAGCAATCGGTCGGCAAGAAGGGGCAGCTGACGGTCGACGGCCACGCGATTTTCGATAACCACGATTACGACGTGAGGTTGGATCTGACTTATCCGGGCATCGGTTATATCCGGGGCGGGTACACGGAATTTCGCAGTTGGTACGATGGCAACGGCGGGTTCTTCCCGGTGAACGGCCAGTTCTTTTCGCCGCCGCATCCGGAGATGGCGCTGGATCGCGGCGAGGCGTGGGTCGAACTCGCTCTGCGCATGCCGAAGCTCCCGGAAATCACGTTGCACTATACGCATTTGTTTCGTGACGGTCGGAAAGATTCGACGATCTGGGGCGACACGACGCCGACCGGCGTCGCGGTTAATCCGACGCGCAAAATCGCGCCCGCTTTCCGGGATATTAATGAGACCCGAGACATTTTCTCTGTCGACATCCTGCAGAACTTCGGCAAGACCGACATCGGCCTCGGCATGCGCTACGAGCACAGTGAAGTAAACGATCGGTTGCAACTCGAGCGCAACGCCGGCCAGCTCCCGCCGGTCGTCGCGGCGCCGGGTGCGCAGCGTTTCATCACAGACAATGGCAGGAACCAGCTCGATGCCTTTAACGGGCATGTGACGACAGAGACGCGCTTCAGCGATTCACTCTGGTTCACCAGCGCCTACTCTTATTCCACGCTCGACAGCGATATCTCCGGCACGCGCATCATCGGCGCCGGATACGACTCGATGATTGGCGATCCGATTCTGACTTTGCAATCCAACGATCACGGCGTCCTCAATTTGAGCGGCGTCGCGCAGGTGCAAGAGCACGTGATCAATTTCAACTTGCTCTGGATGCCTGCCAAGAAACTGACGTTGCTGACGGCGTTCCGTTACACCCGCGAAGACAAAGACAGCGCCTCCAGCTTTCTCGATAGCAATACGGCGGCGAACACCGCGCCGTTTACAGCGACGAATCCGGCCGGCGGTTTCCATCGGATAACGCCGGTGTTGCGATCCGGCGACACCGGGGAGGCATTCAACAATTTCGCGGAAACCCTGGAGCTGCGTTATGCCGGCATTGATAACTGGGTCTTCTACGCGCGGGGCGATTGGGAAGAGGAAAACGGCAACGTGAAAGAACACATCGTCGCGGCGGGGCCGGTCGATCAAGGTTCGATGAACAAGGACACCGACCTGCTGATGCAAAAATACACGGCGGGCGTGAACTGGTATCCGATGGCGAACCTGAACGTGTCAGGCCAGTATTATCACAAGAGCTCGGACTACGATAATCACTTCATCTCCGAGCTGGCCACCGCGCCGGTGGTTGGTTCGGAAAGGAACCAGCGCTTGCTCCATCAGGAACTGGATACCGATGACGTGAATTTCCGCGTGACCTGGCGTCCGAAACTCCCGCCGAAGCTTGGCACGATCGCCTTTGTGACGCGCTACGATTACGTGCATGGCACAATCGATGGCCAGTGGGGAATATCTCCAGCCAACCCGCCCGGAGTAGGTCTCACCGGGATCACTTATATCGAGCAACGCACGGCGGAGATCACCAACCACGTCATCACCGAGAGCGTCACCTGGAACCCGTGCGCGCGCCTTTATTTGCAGGGCAACGCCTCTTATGTCCTGAACAAAACGGACACGCCGGCTGATTTCAATCTCATCCCGAACACCAGCCCGACGGTGCTCGATTTCAAGAACGACTATTGGACGGCGAGCGGCTCGGCCGGCTTCGCGCTGGATGACAAAACCGATCTGCGCGCGGAATATTCCTACTATCGGGCGGACAACTATCAGGACAATTCACTCGTCGCCTTGCCCTATGGGATGGGCGCGACCGAGCATACCGTTTCGGCCAGTGTCAGCCGGCAGATCGCAAAGAACGTTCGCTTGAAAGTTCAATACAGTTACTTCCACTACACCGACGAGACATCCGGCGGTCACAACAACTACGAGGCGCACGCGGTCTTCTCGAGCCTGCAATTCCGCTTCTAGTTCGCCCCGAATCTTGATGCGCATCGTTGGAACAAGCAGCGCATCCCTGTCTGCGCTAATCGCCGTGATGCTGCTCGGCGCGTGCAACCGGGACGATCAGCAGATCAAAGTCTATCGCGTCGCCAAAGCTCCGCTCGAGGCAACGCCTCCTCCGGACGCGGCGATGCCAACGAATGCTTCTTCGCCCGGCCCGGATTCAGGAAAGGCGCCGGCAAATGCCGAGAAGCCGGCGATCAAATGGGACATTCCGGACGGCTGGTCGCCGAGCCCAACGTCGCCCATGCGTTATGCGAGTTTCGCGGCGGAAAAAAATGGCGAGAGAGCCGATATTTCCGTTGTCACTTTTCCGGGCGACGGCGGCAGCGACGCGGACAACGTCAACCGCTGGCGACAACAGATCGGCCTGCCCGCGGTGGAACCAAATTCTCTCGATTCGTTGATCGTTCCTCTGCACGCCGGCGAGATCCATTTTTCCACCGTCGACATGACTGGAACTAACGTGCGCATGCTGGCCGGCTGGACGCGACACGACGGACGCGCCTGGTTTTTCAAGCTCACCGGACCTGCAACTTTGGTGGATCAGGAAAAAATGAAGTTCGTCGCATTTCTCCAATCAGTCCGCTTCTAGAAAGATGCTGCGCAAACTTGTCGATCTGATCACGTCGCTGAAACTGACGATCGCCTGTCTCGCCGCGGCGATGGTCCTCATCTTCGCCGGCACGATCGCCCAGGTTCACCTCGGAATCTGGGAAGCGCAGCAGCGTTATTTTCAGAGCCTGTTTGTCTGGTGGCCGCCGGAAGGGCGCGGTTTCAGGATCCCAATTTTTCCCGGCGGTCACCTTATCGGCGCCGTCCTGCTCATCAATCTCATCGCGGCCCACGCCAAACGTTTTCATTGGGCCTGGCGCAAACTCGGCATCCATCTCACCCACGCCGGTCTCATCATCATGCTTGCGGGCGGCTTGTTCACCGATCTCTTCGCGGTCGAGAGCCACATGCGGCTCGCGCAGGGCGACACGAAGAATTACTCGGAAGATCCCCGCCGGATGGAACTCGCCGTCATCGACACGGCGGATGCCGAGCTGGACCAGGTGACCGCGATCCCCGAGGCGTTGCTGCGACGAAGCAGAGTGATCGAGCATCAAAGCCTGCCGTTCAGAATCGTGGTGAAAAATTTTTATCAGAACTCGCGGCTGCACCCGTTGAGTGAAACCGGCGGCGCCATCAAACCGATCGCGAATCAAGGCCCGGGCGCGCAAGTTGTCGTCGAACCAGTCCCGCGCGCGACTGGAATGAACGATCGCGACCTTGTCAGCGCAGCCCTGGAGATCATTCCAATCCAATCAACTGACGGCGGGGCGCAGAGATCGCTCGGCACGTGGCTGGTTTCGGACGCGCTCGGCGCGCCGCAAACGTTTTCATATGCCGGCCGCACGTGGCAGCTAATGCTGCGTCCGGCGCGATATTACAAACCATACAGCGTTACGCTGCAAAAGTTCACGCACGAGCGCTACGTCGGCACGGAGATCCCGAAGAACTTCGCCAGCCGGATTACTTTGATCGATCCGGAGCAGGCTGTGAATCGCGCAGTCCTGATTTATATGAACCATCCGCTGCGCTATCGCGGCGAAACCTACTACCAGGCAGGTTTCGAGAAGGACGATCAGACTTCAATCCTTCAGGTCGTGCGCAACCCGAGTTTCATCGCGCCTTACATTGCCTGCATCGTTGTCGCCGCCGGTTTGCTCGTTCAATTCGGATATCATCTCGTCGGCTTTTCCCGCCGACGCAGGACCGTGATTGCATGAAACGTTTCCTGCCGTGGATCGCCTTGATCCTTGCCGCCGGTTGGCTGGCGACGAGTTGGCGTCCGCCCAAAGCCGCGGAGGGCGAATGGGACCTTGTCGCGTTGGGGAAAATTCCGGTGCTCGTGGGCGGCCGAGTGAAGCCGCTCGATACCGTGGCGCGCAATTCCCTGCTCATCATTCACGGCAAGCAGAGCGTTTACCTTGCGAACGGCAAAGAAATCGGCGCGATGCAATGGCTCGCCGACACTCTGTTTAAGCCGGCGGTGGCGGATGAGTATCCGGTCTTTGTCATCCAGAACGCCGAAGTGCTGGGACTCTTCGGCTGGGAACAGAGCGATCGAAAATATTTCAGCTTCACGGAACTCACGCCGTTTCTGAAGCAGATCGATGAGCAGGGAGAGCAATCGGAGAAGCTGGAATCCGTGCAGCGCTCCGCCTACCAGAGCGCGGTTCTAAATCTGCGTAATGCCCTGATCCTCGACCAGCGGCTGAAGAACAGTTTGCGGCCGGAAGATGCGCACGATTTCGCGAAGGAACTGGAGGCTTACTCCGCCGCGGTGCCGATCGCCGCGCAAGCAGCGCGCCAGCGTGAGATGGGAGAAAAGTTCGAGAAAGCGAACCTCGATTCAATCGCGGCGTTCATCGACCGCTACGAGACCATCTCCAGCATGGCCTACCTCCTGGTGGTGCCGTCGCCTCGAGGCCCCCAATGGCAGTCCATGGGCGAAACGCTCGTCCAGGCGGTGCGCACCGGTGAAATCGATCCGATCGTGAAAACTTATGCGCGAATTGGCGACGCCTATCACGCGGGCGATCACCAAACATTCAATGAGCAGGTTAATGTGTTGCGCGATTGGTTTGGCAAAGAGCAAACGGCCGCGACGAAGCGGGCATCCTTCGAGTTTGTTTTCAATCAGGTCGATCCCTTCACCCACAGCATGGTTCTCTATGTGCTGGCGTTTCTCCTCGCGTGCGGATCATGGCTGGGCTGGACGCGCGCGCTGAATCGTTCCGCCTTTTATCTTCTGCTGCTGGCGCTGGCGATCCACACCTTCGGTCTCGTCGCGCGGATGTATCTGCAGGAGCGCCCGCCGGTCACGAATCTTTATTCGTCCGCGATCTTCATCGGTTGGGGCGCGGTCATTGCAGCCTTGATTCTCGAACGACTTTTCCGGGATGGGATTGGCGCGGCCTGCGCGGGCGCCATCGGCTTCATCACCCTGATCATCGCGCATCATTTGGCCGGCAGTGGCGACACGCTCGAGATGTTGCAGGCCGTGCTCGATACCAACATCTGGCTGGCGACCCACGTAGTCGCGATCACGACCGGTTATTCCGCCATGTTTCTCGCCGGGATGCTGGCGATGATCTACATCGTGCGCGGCGTCTTCACGCGCTCGCTGAAAAAAGAAACGGCCGATAGCTTGTCGCGCATGACCTATGGCGTGGTCTGTTTTGCCACGCTCTTCAGTTTCGTGGGCACTGTTCTGGGCGGGATCTGGGCCGATCAATCGTGGGGCCGCTTCTGGGGATGGGATCCAAAAGAAAACGGCGCGGTGCTGATCGTTCTCTGGTGCGCGATCATCTTGCACGTCCGCTGGGGTGGATTTATCCGGCAGCGTGGCCTGATGATCATGGCGATCTTCGGAAATGTGGTCACGAGCTTCTCCTGGTTCGGCGTGAACATGCTCGGTGTCGGACTTCATTCCTACGGCTTCATGCAGAAAGCATTTCCGTGGCTCGTCGGTTTCATCGTCAGCCAGCTCTCGTTAATGGCCGTGGCTGCAATGCCGCTCGAGCGCTGGCGCAGTTTTCGCCCCTCACCGCCCGCCCGGCCGGGAAAGGATCAGTTGAAGTTTATGCCCCCGGGATTAGCAGTAGAAACATCGCCAGAGTAATTCCGGAAAGGAATCCAGCCATGAAAGCAATCGTCTCCATCGTCATCCTCCTCCTGGCCGCTTCGGCCTATTCGGTCCGCGCGGCCGATGCAAGAGCGAACTGGGATGCAAACTGCGCGCAGTGTCACGGGAAGAGCGGGGCCGCGGACACCAAGATGGGGAAGCAACTAAACGCCAAAGACCTGACTGACGCCAAAGTTCAGGCGGCCTTCAGTGACGCCAAGGCAACCGAATCGATCAAGAACGGCGTGAAGGAAAACGGCAAGACCACCATGAAAGCGTTTGCCGGCAAGCTGACGGACGACGAAATCAAGGCGCTTGTCGCTTACGTCCGGACGCTGAAAAAGTAACTCCGACACGACGAATAGGTGCGCCGGAGCGAACGGCGCGATCGCTGGCGAGGTGCCTAACGACGAGCTCTGCGCAATTACCTATGACTTACACTTTTTTCGCTCACGTCGCCTTCGCCTTTGACGCTCGCTCCCACGCTACGCCCCTCGCGACTGCGAATCTCCTGATCGAAGTCGAAGATAAAGCGGTAAGGGCCCATGAGCGGCACGAGCACCTCAAAGTTTCCGAGCGAGACGATGCGCATTCTGCCGAGGTGGCTGGGGAGATCGCAATGGCCGCGGCCCTGGAATACGTGAAAGGCGAGCCCGAGTTCCGTCCCTTTCCGGCGCAGCGTTTTGTTAATTTCGATCGAATCCAGCCGACGTACATTTCGATTCATCCTCCGCCGACCAAACTCCTCCGCGATGGCTCGAAAATTTGGCGGGTGGCTGAATGTGACGCCGACAAGCTCAGGGGCGAACCGCATTCCGTTCGTTACCCCGACCTGGAACAGCGGCTGGCGGCTCACCCGTTCCTCAACGGCATGAGTCCACATCATTTCGAGCTCCTGGTTCTTTGCGCAATGCCGACTGAGTTCGAGGCTGGCCAGGTCGTTTTGCGCGAAGGCGAACCGGCCAGTGGCTTTTATCTCATCGAAACCGGCACCGTCGTCCTGGAAGCAAAAGCGGATGATGGGAAAACTGTCGTGATCGATACGGTCTCGGCCGGAGAACCGCTGGGTTGGTCCTGGCTTTTTCCGCCCTACCTTTGGTCCTTTGATGCGCGGGCTGCCGAGCCCTGCACCGCCCTTTGTTTTTCCGGCCTGCTCCTGCGGCAGCATCGAGATGACGATCTTACTCTGAGCCACGAACTGCATAAGCGAGCGAGCGAAGTGATGGTTCGTCGTCTTCAGGCGGCCCGGAAAAAACTGATCGCCCACAAATAGCGGACGTTGCCAGCGCCACCGATGAAAGAAAAGGACCACGTTTTCACCATCGGCATCGAGGAGGAATTCCAGATCGTCGATCCGGAAACGCGCGAGCTGCGTTCGCACATTCAGGAGATTCTGGCGCAGGGAAAAATTATTCTGAAGGAACAGATCAAACCGGAGATGCATCAATCCGTCGTCGAGCTCGGGACGGAAATCTGCCGCGATGTGGCCGACGCGCGCCGGCAAGTCGTGCGGCTTCGCCGGGAGCTCGCCATGCTTGCGGCGCGCGATGGCCTCCTGGTCGCCTCCGCCGGCACGCATCCGTTTTCACATTGGATGGATCAGTTGATCACGTCGGGCGAGCGCTATGCCACGGTCGT
>JBEEHU010000029.1:0-4997 GCA_041167565.1 Verrucomicrobiota bacterium
TTGCTCAGCTTTATTCCCTCCGGCATTTCCGGCGGCGGCGCGTTGAGGCGGCTGTGGTTCTTTCCGTAGGCAAAGTAGAAGACGAATCCAATCAGGAGCCACACGATTAATCGCATCCAATTCGTCCACCCGAGGCCGTAGATCATCGCGCCACACACGATGATGCCGAGCGTCGAGACCACTGGCACCATCGGCACCCGGAATCCCCGTTCCAAATCAGGACGCCGCACCCGCAAAATCCAGATGCCGGCACAGACGAGAATGAAGGCGAAAAGGGTTCCGATGCTGGTCATTTCACCGGTGATGTCCGCCGGAACGAAGGCCGCGATCAGCCCGATGAAGACAAAGAAAAGCAGGTTCGATTTGTAGGGCGTTCTAAATCGCGGATGCACGTCCGAAAAAATTCTCGGCACCAGGCCGTCGCGACTCATCGAATAGAAGACGCGCGATTGGCCGAGCAACAAGACGAGGATGACCGATGAGAATCCAGCCAGGATTGCGATCGTCACCGACTTCGAGAGCCACTCGTAGCCGTGCATGTATTTGGTGATTGCGAACGCGACCGACGCTTCCCGGCCGGCCGAGCGAAAATCTCCCACCGTGGCCACGCCGCTCAGAACGTAAGCGAACAACACATAGAGAACCGTGCAAATCGCCAGCGAGCCCAGAATCCCAATCGGCATGTCGCGCTTCGGATTTCTCGCTTCCTGCGCGGCGGTCGAGACCGCATCAAAACCGATATAGGCGAAAAAGACGACGCCGGCGGCGCCGAGAATACCAAGGATTCCGCCGTAGGCGTGCGTAATGCCCTGGGGAGTAACGTAGGTCGTCGCCTCGGGGATCAAGGGCGTGTGGTTTGCCGGATTAATGAAGCCCCACCCGATTCCGATGAAGAGCAGCACGATGGTCGTTTTCAAGATAACGATGAGGCCATTGACGAACGCCGATTCCTTCGTGCCGCGGATTAGCAGAAGGGTCAGCACCAGAATGATGAGCACCGCCGGGATATTCATAACACCATGTAACCCTGTGAGGTCATGTTCGAACGGCGAGTGCGACCACTGGTATGGTATTCGCATCCCAAACCACTCGAGCACGCGATTGGCATATTCGCTCCAGGCGATGGCGACCGTCGCTGACGCCACGGCATATTCGAGAATCAAATCCCATCCGATGATCCATGCGACTAGCTCGCCCATAGTGGCGTACGAATAGGTATAGGCGCTCCCCGCGAGCGGAATCATCGAGGCGAATTCCGCGTAACAGAGACCCGCAAACGCGCAGCCAAATCCGGCGACGACGAAGGCCAGCACGACAGAAGGACCCGCGCGGTCTGCGATCGCGGCGGCCGTGCGCACAAAGAGGCCAGCGCCGATGATCGCTCCGATGCCGAGAGCAATGAGATTCACCGGTCCGAGCGAACGTTTCAGACTGTGTTCGCCGACTTCCTGAGCCTCTGCCATCAGTTTATCGATCGGCTTTCTTGCGAATAAATTGGCCATGCGTTCGCTTTCCTTTTTTGAGTTACCTGAGTTGTAGTTTCGGTTTCGCTAACTGCCTTGGCCGCCTGATGGCGCGCCCGCGCTTGATTTTCGCCAGAGAAAATAAATCGGCACACCGGTCAGCACGATGATGAGACCCGGCCATGTTGTTGCCGTCTGGTAAATGAACAAGACGCAGAGAATCACGGACGCGCCGACGATGTAAAGCGCCGGCACGATCGGGTAACCAAATGCTTTATACGGGCGTTCGGCGTCGGGGCGTTTCCGGCGCAGCACGAAGATGCCGATGATCGTCAGGATGTAGAAGATGAGCGCGGCGGAGATGACGTAGTCGAGCAGGTTGCCGTAGAGATTTCCGTAAGTCACGTTGCCGGCCGCGTCTGTTTTGACGGTCCGCGGCAGGACGAGGACGCCGGCCCAAATGCCCTGGATGATGAGACCCCACGCGGGAACGTGGTTCTTGTTCAGCTCGCCTACCCGGCGGAAGAAGAGACCGTCGCGCGCCATCGCATAATAAGCGCGCGCGCCGGCAAGAATCAGCCCGTTATTGCAGCCGAACGTCGAAATCATGATGGCGATCGCCATGATCGTCGCGCCCGTGCCTGGAAAGATGACGTTGGCGGTCTCCGACGCGACGCGGTCGCTCGGCGCATTCTGGATCGCACTGAACGGGAGCGCGGCCAGATACGCGACGTTGGCGAGAAGATAAAGTCCGATGACCAGGATCGTGCCGAACGCGAGTGAGAGCGGAATGTTGCGCCGCGGATTGATGACTTCGCCGGCCGTGAAGGTGATGTTATTCCAAGCGTCCGCGGAGAAGAGCGAATTCGTCTGCGCCACGCAGATGCCGACGAAGAGGCCGAATGCGGTGGCGGCGTTCAACCCCTGCGCGACATCCTGCAAATCGCCGCGCAAAGTCCACATGTCGCTGAAGTTCGCCGCACCCGCGCCCGATTTTAGACCGACGATAATGCCGAGCAAAATGAGCGCGACGAGTGCGCCGGTCTTCGCGGTCGTGAAAATATTCTGGACGAGCTTGCCGAGTCTCAAGCCACGCGTGTTCATGAACGTCAGCAGCGCGATCATCGCCAGGCCGATGAACTGCGCCGTGGAAAGCGAAAACGCATAGCTGCCAAACCGAATCGGTTCGATCAGATAATTCTTTTCCGACACCCAGGGCACGAGCACACCGGTGTAGCGTGCGAACCCGACGGCCACCGCCGCGATCGTGCCGGTCTGAATGACGAGAAAGAGCGTCCAGCCGTAGAGAAAACCCCACAGCGGCGAGAAGGCTTCGCGCAGGTAAACATATTGGCCGCCCGCCTTCGGCATCATCGCCGCCAGCTCGCCGTAGGAGAGCGCCGCCATCAAAGTCAGCAGGCCGGTGACGAGCCAGACGACGAGCAGCCAGCCGGGCGCGCCGACCTGGCGCGCAATAATTGAGGAGACGATGAAAATCCCGGAGCCGATCATCGAGCCGGCGACAAGCATCGTTGAGTCGAGCAATCCCAGTCCGCGAATAAACTTGCCGTTGGTAGGTTCGGATGGTTGGGACATTCGCTTTTGAGTTCGATCCGTTCGAGGCCGTGCCGAGTTAATCATCAGTCCGCTCGGCGTAGCAACCGTTTTCGCTCCGCCGATCCACGTGTGCTATCCTCCCGCCCCGTGTTTATTCACTTCGCCAGTTCCGCATCGCGAAAAATGATGGCCGCGCTTTTGGCCGCGACGATTTTCGCGCTTCCTGCGATCGCCGCTCCGAGTTCGCGTCAGCCGTCGATTGCCGGCGCACTGCAATACGAAGCGCTCCCGCTCAGCCGCTCGGCTCAAAATCATCTGCTCGTCCACGCCGAGATCAACGGCAAGCCGGCGCTTCTCGGAGTGGATAGCGGCGCTCCCGTAAGCGCGATCGCACTCAACCGGCGCGCCTATTTCGGAATGGCGCCCGCCACCGGCAGATCGGGAATTCCGTCGCGCCTCAGCATCAACGGCGCGTTCAATCCCGTGGCCATCGCGCACAATCTGCGGCTCGGCGCGCTCAATCTCGTTGACGAGCCCATGGTGGTGGTGGACCTCGGCGGCATTCGCTCGAGCAAGCGCGATGAGATCGATGGGATTCTTGGCGCCGACATTTTGTTTCCCACGAAAGCATTGCTCGATTGCCAGCGGCAGATTCTCATCCTGAAAATAAATCCGGGCGTCCCGGGTAGAATTCCGGGCTTCGATTTCCGCGGGTATCGCGGAATCCCGATGCACGTCAGTGAGAGCTATAACCTTTACGTCGACGGTTCGGTAAATGGGCAGAAGGCGAAGCTGATGGTGGATACCGGCGCTTTCGCGACGTTGCTCCATTCCCGTTTCGTGCGCCGAATGAAGATCCCGCTGCGCAACACGCCCTTCAGCACCTCCGGCGTAAACTTGAAACAGCGCGGCGTGCAGATCGCCAACATCTCGCGCTTCTCAATCGGCTCGATGGATATGCGGAATAACGATGTGGGCGTGATTAACCTCGAAGGATTGATTCACGGCGGAATGCTCGATGCTACGCCGCCCGTCGCCGGCTTGCTCGGCTCGGAAATTCTACGCCGCTATCACGGCATCATCGATTTCGGAACGAAGACGCTTTACTTGAAGCAGTAAATTTTCCGAATCCCTGTCGCCGCGCGGGAATTTATTCGATGTCGATCTCGCGCACCTTCTTCTGCATGCGCACGGTCTCGACCGCGTTCCGCATCTTATCGGCAAGCCCGATATCCTGGGGAATGCCGTCGAGCATGACAACGGGCGATGAAAGATCGGATGTATTCACCTTGATGTTCTCCAAACCCACGATCCGGTAGATGAAGGGTTGCAGCACTTCGATGTCTTTGACGCGATACAATTCGAGCGTTTCGGTGACTTTGCTAAAAATGCCCTCCGTCATTTTCAAACGTTCGCTGGTTAGTTCGAAGACATGGTTTTTCGTTTGAAGATAACGTGTCAACCCGATGAAGATCGGCACGATGAGCCAGCAAAAGAGAACGCAAAGGATGTAGAGGCCGAGATTCTTTTTCTGCGAAGAGGTGCCGCGCCAGATCGTTTCTTCCGTCATGAATGAAGTTTTATCAGACTGCCGCCGCAGCACAAGCGCCGCCATCTGCGCCCGCTCATGATCGCGCAGGCATTCGTCCTCGGCGCCGGGTTGGGAATGCGGCTTCGTCCGCTCACCGAAGACCTCCCCAAGCCGCTTATTCCGATTTTCCAGAGGCCGCTCATCACTTTCGCGCTCGATCATCTCATCGCCGCCGGCGTGAAATCATTCGTGATCAATACCCATCACCTCGAGGCGCCATTCAAAACTTTGTTCGCGGACGGGACCTATCGCGGCCATTCCATTCAATTGGTTCACGAGCCGAAAATCCTCGGGACCGGCGGCGGGATCAAGAATGTCGAGTCGTGGCTGCGTAACGAGCCCTTCATTGCTTATAGCGGCGACGTCCTGACGGACATCGATCTGCG
>JBEEHU010000030.1:0-45097 GCA_041167565.1 Verrucomicrobiota bacterium
AAAATGACGAGCGCGTATCTCGCGCTGCAACTTTATCTCGGGCAGTTCGAGCACGTGGTGGTGCCGTTTGATCAGATTTTCCAAGCGGTCAAGGATGGTCAGGCGGACGCGGGCCTCATCATTCACGAGGGCCAACTGACCTACGAGCAATCGGGATTCACGAAGGTGGTGGACCTAGGCGAATGGTGGAAGCGCGAGACGGGATTGCCATTGCCGCTGGGCGGAAACGTTTTGCGGAAAGACATCCCGCTGGCAGTACAGCGCGATCTGCTTGCGATCATGCGCGAGAGCATCGATTACGGCCTCGCGCATCGGGACGAAGCGGTAGCCCATTCGATGCCGTACGCCCGCGACATGGATGCGCCCCTCGCCGGAAAATTCATCGGCATGTACGTGAACGATTTTACTCGCGACTACGGCGAGACTGGCCGAAAAGCGGTGCGCGAATTTCTCAAGCAAGCGCAGCAGCGCGGTTACATCGAGAAAATCCCCACGGTCGAATTCGTGGAATGAGCCGCTACTTCTTCGGCTTTGGCGACGGTTTGCCGGCTTCCTTGGCAAACGTCTTCACCCGCTCGAATTCCTTCTGAAATCCGCTGGTGAAATCGTGGGTGCCGTACTCGAAGAGGACGACGAAGCAGAAGGTGAAAAAGACGAAGAGAACGAGCCAAAAAAGCCCGCGAAGCAATGACATCCACTGATGGTAACTTAGTGGCGCGCTGCGGTCAACGAACCTGCGCCGCTCCCCAAACTTCCGATTGAAGGGGCGGTTGAAACTGCCATCCTTTCCCAGCCATGCAGGTGCCCTTGCTTGACCTCAGCGAACAGTATCGCGCCCTCGCCGAGCCGATTCGCGTCCAGCTCGACGAAGTCTTGAGTAGCCAGCAATTTATCGTCGGGCCGAAAGGCGAAGCGCTTGAGAAAGGGATCTGCGATTATTGCGGCGCGGGGAACGCCATCGGCGTCTCATCCGGCACCGACGCGCTCCTCGCGGTCCTGATGGGCATGAACATCGGGGCCGGGGACGCCGTCGTCACCAGCGCATTCTCCTTCTTCGCGACGGCAGGCTGTATCGCGCGGGTCGGCGCGACACCGGTTTTCATCGATATCGAACCGGAGACCTACAACATTTCTCCAGCGGCACTTGACCAGTATCTTACCGAGTCCTGCGTCCGCGGGACGGACGGCACGCTCTGCACCGCCGAGGGTAAAGAGGTGCGCGCAATTATTCCGGTCCATCTCTACGGCCTCTGCTGCGAAATGGATGCGATCCATGAGATTTCCGAGCGCTTTCGATTGCCGCTAATCGAAGACGCCGCTCAGGCGATCGGCGCGGAATATCCATTCGGTGGCCGGACAGCAAAGGCCGGAACCATGAGTGAGGTCGGCTGCTTCAGTTTTTATCCGACAAAGAATCTGGGCGCCGCGGGCGATGCCGGAATGATCGTGTGCCGGGAAGAGGCGTTCACGAAGCGCCTTCGCTATTGCAGGCAACACGGGATGGAGCCGCGCTACTACCATCATTTTATCGGCGGCAACTTTCGCCTGGATGAAATGCAGGCCGCTATTCTCGCGGTAAAACTGCCCTTCCTGGATGGCTGGTCGGCCGCGCGCCGAGCCGTGGCCGATGTTTACCGCGAGGAGTTCGATCGTGCCGGCCTAACGAATCAAGTCCGGCTTCCGGCGGAACCGTACCGGGATCGCGGCCTGACGAACCATCACATCTACCATCAATACGTGATCCGAACTCCGCAGCGCGATGCGTTGCGCGAGCATCTGGCGCGCAAGGAAATCGGCACGGCGATCTATTATCCGCTCGGATTACACGAGCAAGATTGCTTCGCCTACCTCGGATATCGCGCTGGAGATTTTCCGGAAACGGAAAGCGCCGCGCGGGAGACGCTCGCGTTACCGATGTATCCGGAATTGTCCCGCGAGGCCCAGCGTTATGTCGTTGAGTCCATCGCGGAATTCTTCGCGAAAAGTTAGCGCTCGGCGGTGCGGAGATCAGGCCAAAACACTTGCGACCCAAGGCAGCCGAGCCTATATCAACGCTCGCCTTTAAGGGGAATCGGGTAGGTACCGAAGTGGCCAAACGGGGCGGACTGTAAATCCGCTGGCTTACGCCTTCGTTGGTTCGAATCCAACCCTGCCCATTTCGCGCTCGTCGTGTCAGTGTTTCCGCGCGCGTCTCGCTCTAGCCGCGGCAAAAAGCGCGGCACCCACAACATTTGCTCCGATGATGACGACCGTGATCTTGAAGGTGAAGGCAGAATTGCTTTTCACGGCGATAATCGGGAACACCGAGAGACCGACGTAAAGCATGGTCATGAGAAGCCCGGAGGCCGCGGCGATTCGCAGCCACCACGGCGGAGCTGGTTTGAGCGAGCGCAATCCGAAGAGCGGAATGGAGAACATAACGAGGTAAGTGAGCGCGTAAAAGATCCCGCCGGCATTGAACAGGAGTTGAAACGATTCCTGCTGGCCCACGCCGATAAGACTGAGCGCGCCCAGAGCTATCGTAACCAGTCCGACGAAAAGGATCGAATTTGCCGGCGTCTTGAAGCGTGGATGCAGCTTGGTGAACCACGCCGGCATGAGATGGTCCCATCCCGCCACCATCGGCAGTCTCGTTAGGCCGGTAAAATTGACGCTGGCTTGCGCCACTCGCAAAATCATCAAAAGGGCCAGGGCAATCGGAACCACAAGAGCCGCCACGCCGAAAGTGCGGAACCCAAGGCTGAGGACCTGCGGAATCGGCGCGATCAGATCGATGTTATCGGGATGCACGAAGGCAAGCACCGAGCTGGTCCCGAGGATAAACATGACGGCAATGATCGGCGCCGCCACCAGGACGGAACGTCCGATCGTGCGCGCGGGACTCCGGCATTCGCCCGCGAGAATCGCGACGTACTCGAACCCGCCCAGCGCGCCAAAGCCAAGTTTGCCGAGAATATTGAGACTGAAGAGCGAAACGACGGGCATCGCGGTGGCCAACGGGTGAAATTCCCGCATCTCGCCGCGCGCGATGTGAATAAACGGAAGCGCGAGGAGGGCGGCGAAGATCGTGAGCATGATAATGCCGCCGACGTTGTGGATCCATTTACCGACGCTCAGACCAATCGTCGAGACCACCACGAGCAAGGCGATGACGAAAAAGCTCGTGAGCGTGATCAGCCATTTGTTCGATGAAATCCAGGCGCCAGATGGGCCCATCGCGTAGGCCAGATTCGTCGTCAATTGCAGGCCGATCTCCGACGTATTCACGATGACGTAAAGCCAGAGATTCCAGGCGACCATGAATCCGACCACTTCGCTGAAACCGAGCTTGGCCCATTGATAAAGCCCGCCTTCCAGCGGCATGAGGCGGTTCAAATAAATGACGACCGCAGCGGACGGAAAATAAAAGAACGCGATCGCGAGCAGCCAAAAGACCACGTGCGCCGGCCCGAGCTTTCCAGCGGCGCCGACCCAGGAGAGTCCGACAATGAAAAGGATCTGGGTAAGCGCGAGATCCCGCAGTCCGAGTTCCTTCCTGAACTCGGCGCTCCGTTGTTCGACGCGCTCTTCGCCTGCGCGTAATTCCGACGCTGCGAGATCTTCTCCGCCCGGCATAAGGGCAGGATCGTGACGCAGTTAATAGCCCGTGTCTATCACGAGCGAGATTCGCCAGGCGGATTAGTGTTTTTTCTTCGAAGCACTGCGCTTTTTCCCACCGGACTTCTTGCTCGAACGGGATTTTGTTTTGCTCGATTTGCGGGCGGCGGACTTGGATTTCTTCGCGCTCGAACTCTTGCCAGCCGATTTTTTACCGCCGGATTTCTTGCCACGCGCAGCACTCTTGCTGGATTTTGCGCGGCTCGAGCTCTTTGATTTTCCACCGCCGGATTTGGATTTAGCGGAGCTGGATTTCTTTGAACCACCTGGCTTCTTCGCCGCCGATTTCTTCGATCCGCCAGCGGGTTTTTTGGCCGCGGCCTTCTTCGAACCGCCGCTCTTGGACTTCGACCCTGAACTCTTGGGCGCCGATGCGGCCCGGCCGGCTATCGCCCCGATCACGCCGCCAACGACTGCGCCGACGGGTCCTGCCACGCTGCCGATGACCGCTCCTGTGGCAGCTCCAGCGGTTTGTTTCGAGATCGGTGGGATTGAAATGTTTTCGGATGATGAAGCGGAATCGTCAGTCGATTTTTGATTTTCGTCGGGCATAAAACGTGTGCTCCTTCCAGGGCAATGGTTGAGTTAGTCTCTACTACTTCGCACGCCGTCGGCCTTTCAGCCGTGGCTGAGGCCCACTTTAGGAGGAAACGCCACGTTCTCCCGCTCGACAACAGCGCCGCGTGCGAGGAAAAAATCCCGCAGTTCCGGCGTGTAATATTCTTTGTTTTTCCCGGGATTCAGGCCAAGGAAAATCCGGCCGCCGGGATTGAGATGACGGTTCAGGTCATCGAGAAAAAAACTCCATTCGGGCGCGTCCCACCACCAATCTCGTTTGCTCTCGCGGTTGAAATCGATCGAGAACGCCGTGATCAAATCGAATTTTCTCCCGAGATCCGGCAGAGGTTCATACGGTCGAATCGTCCAGATCCGGCGGTCCACGCCAAAGAGATCGAGCAGTTGAGTGAAGAGCGGGAACTCGTCGATATCGAGGCCCTGGCAGGTATGTCCGAGCTGCAGGAGAATGAAGAGAAAAAATCCGCCGCCACAGCCGAGATCGAGCACGGACTTCGACGCGGACCGATGCAATTTCAGATCCTGGGCGCGGACTATATTTAGCCGCAGCCAGCGCCTTACGTCCGCGTATTTGGCGTAATGCTCCGTCGACGATGCATACTGCGCCTGAATCTTGGCCAACTTCGCCTGGTCGATTTTCGCGAAGAGCGGCTCGAGCCGTAACGGGTGCAGGGCGCGCTCCACCCGGCGCCAGGTGCGCCGGTACGTCAGAGGTTGGGCCAGCTTCCGGAATTTATGGGAGACCTTCATCTGTTAAGCTGGCAAATCGGCCTGCCAAAACGATGCCGTTACGCGAACCGTCCTGGTTTGCGCGAATCCCTGAACGGAATCTAAGCGATCCCGCTATGAGCTGAGGCACGTAAACGCGCCTGCGCTTTACCGGCCGCGCCGTTGGCCACCGCCGCTGTCGCGACGTCCGCCACCGCTGCCGCCGCCGCCATAGCCGCCACCACCGCCGCCGTAGCCACCACCGCCACCGCCGCCGCCATAACCACCGCCACGTCCCCCACCGCCGCCACCCGGCGGGCGAGCTTCACGTGGGCGTGCTTCGTTCACGGTCAAGGGCCGGCCTTCGACCGTCTTGCCATTGAACTCGGTGATTGCCTTCTGCGCATCGGCTTCGGTCGTCATCGTGACGAAAGCGAAACCGCGCGATTTACCGGTGAATTTGTCCTGCATCAAGGTGACTTCCTGCACCGGTCCCGCCTGAGCGAACATATCCTGAAGGTCCGTCTCGGTGGTGTTGAAGGAAAGATTCCCTACGTATAATTTAGTTCCCATCTGAGTTTACTGAGGAAAACGCCGCCTGGTCACTGTTCCCGCTCATCGGATTTCAAATCGCCACTGAAAAACTCAACTGACAATCTACCAACGCACCGAGCTTCCGTTTTCTTTTCGGCGTGATTAGTAGAGGCTTTCGTCCGTGAAAGCAAATACAATCGCGGACGCGCGCCGACCCTGAAAAATGCCCGACTTTCCTTCTCAAACCCATCAGCCTGAAGGTGCTCGTGTCGCTGTGGTGGCGGCCGGCGTCGTCAGCCCGCTCGGCTTTGGTTTGGATGAGACCCTGGCCTCTTTGCGCGAAGCCCGGGATTGTGTCACGCCGGTTACTTCGTTTGCGGTCGAGCATTGTCGATGCAAGACCGCTGGCCAGGTTTCAAACGAACGCCTGGTCGACGCAGGCAGCTCTCAACCCCACGCGGAACGGCTCCACCGCGTCGCCCGGATGATGATCTTCGCTCTAGGAGAGGCGCTGACACAATCCACCGGCTTCCAACCCGAGCTGACCGTTATGGGCACAACAAGCGGCGGCATGACCTTCGGCGAGGAATATTATCGCGGGCTGAAAAGCGGGCGATCCTCCAGTCGCCATGCTGCTTCCCTCATCGCGAATTACACGCCGCAAAAGCCGGTGATGGACGCGCAGGAGGCGTTCGGGATCACGGCGCCCTGCCAGGTAATCGCGAACGCCTGCGCCTCCGGCACGAACGCGATTGGCCATGCTTTCGCTTGTGTGCGCTCCGGCCGGTATCAGCGCGTGCTGGCGGGCGGTTACGATGCGCTTTCCGAGCTGGTTTTTGTCGGATTCGATTCGCTGCAAGCCTCCACGCCCGAGCGATGCCGGCCGTTCGATAATGACCGCAGCGGCCTGGTTCTGGGTGAAGGCGCCGCGATCCTCGCCTTGGAAAACCTGGAGGCCGCGCAGGCCCGAGGCGCGACGATTTTAGCCGAGGTAATCGGCTACGGGATTTCCACCGATAACCATCATCTCACGCAGCCGAATCCATCGGGGAGCGGACCGCGCCAGGCGATGGAAGGCGCGTTGAACAGCGCGAAAATTCGAGCGAGTGAGATCGATTACATCAATGCGCATGGAACTGCCACGCCGTTCAACGACGCGGCTGAAGGAAAAGCGATCGGCGAGCTTTTCAATGGCGTTCCCGTCAGTTCCACCAAGGGCATGATGGGGCACTCGTTAGGAGCGGCCGGCGCGATCGAAGCCGTGATTAGTCTTCTCGCGCTGCGGAATCGGCTTCTGCCGCCGAACATTAATTTTCGCCGTGGAGACGACGGACTCGATCTTAACATCGTCGCGAACACCGCCCAGTCCGCCGCGGTGCGCACGGTTTTGTCTAACTCCTTCGGCTTCGGCGGCACCAACGCTTCCGTAATTCTCCGCGCGATCACGGCATGAGTCTTACGATCGCGGGCATGGGCTGGGTGACGCCTCTCGGAGGCGGCGTGTCCAACGTTTGGGATCGGTTGCTCAATGGTGACACCGCGATCGCGGAACAAATCTCCAGTCCTCTCGGTCACGACTATCCGGTATTTCGGGTGCCCGCCGAAGCGACGGCAAAGGCGCCGCCGCATCCTCGTCTGCGCCGATCCAGCGCGATTTCTCGTTTCGCCGTGGTCGCCGGTTTGGAGGCGCTCCAGAATGCAAAGATAAAAGTCGATCCGAAGGCGGCAGCCCGGATGGCATTGATCTTCGCGGTCTCGAATGGCGGCGTCATTTACACAAAAAGATTTTACCATGACATCGTCGAGTCGGGTGCGCAGGCGGCGAGTCCGCTGCTCTTTCCCGAAACGGTTTTCAACGCGCCCGCGAGTCATCTCGCCGCCATCCTCGGGATAACCGGCGCCAGCTACACGCTGGTCGGCGACGGCGCGGTCGGCATCCTGGCCATGAAAATGGCGGAGGACCTGATGCAAAGCGAGGCGCTCGATTACTGCCTGGTCGTTGGCGCGGAAGAAGCGGATTGGCTGCTCTGCGATGCCTACCGCAAATGGCGGCTGTTGCGCACGGCGCCGCCGATGGAGCCATTCCAGCAACCTCCGCGCGGAATGATTCCGAGCGAAGGCGCCGGCGCGATCCTGGTCGGCCGAAGTGGCAGCGTGGAGATCGAGCAGATCGCAAGCGGCACGAACTTTCGAAAACAACGCGACGCGGGCGAATGCGTACAAGCCGTTTTTTCTGAGCTTTGCGGCACACAGCCCGATCTTGTCGTGGCCAGCGCCAACGGAACGTTCATCGACGAAGCGGAACGCGCCGCTGTTTCGGCGCACTGCCCCAAGGCCGGAGTTTATGCAATGAAAGCCGCTCTCGGTGAGAGTGTGGGAGCGAGCAGTCTCTGGCAAACAATCGGCGCCGCTCAAGCTCTGCTGACTCAACGGTTGCCGTCGAACGCGGAACGAGAAACGCCGTTCCGAAGCGCTATCGTCTCAGCCTGCGGTCTGAACCAGCAGGTAGCCGGCCTGCGTCTCAGGGCGAACTAAGGATTCCGTGCAATGCGCCGCCCTGCTTTTGCCTTTGCAACAGCTTCCTCCTCCAGTAGCTTCGGCATCCGCGATGCGTAAGCTGCTCTTGCCCATTTTTGCTCTTCTTGCGGCAGCGCCATTTGCGCCGGCGGCCGAAGTCGGCACCGAAAAGCAGCCGATCGAGATCAACGCGGCCGGCGACACCAACTACCTCAACGGTATCGCCACTGCGCACGGCAATGTCGCCATCCACGCCGGCGATGCCGACATCTATTCCGACTCCGCGACCTACAATCCTAAAACGCACGACATCCTCGCCGAAGGCCATGTCCGAATTTACCGTACGGCCGGGCTTTTCGTCGGCGACAAGGCGATTTACAACACCGAGACAAAGAAAATCCAGGCGGTCGATATCCGGACCGATAAAACTCCCTATCTGGTCGGGGGCGATAACGTCACCACCATTTCGGAAGGGGCTTTCCTGGTTTCGAAAGGCTCCTTTACCACGCACGATTCCTCGAACCCCGATTTCCGGCTCAATGCCAGGACGATCCGGCTCTACGAACACGATCGCGTCGTCTTTCACAACGTGACGTTTTACGTGAAGAATGTGCCGATCTTTTGGTGGCCATATCTCTACCAGTCGCTCGACGATTCTTTCAGCTACATGATTTCGCCGGCGTACCTGAGCTCGTGGGGGCCATCGCTCCTGGGCCGCGTTACGATGCCGATCACCGACGACATCAAGGCGGAAATCCGGCTGGATTACCGGTCGCGCCGCGGCGTCGCGTTCGGCTTCGACCCCCACATCCGATTCGGGACCAACAAAACGAGCTGGGCCACGATTCGGACCTACTTTTTGAAAGACGAAGGCGCCGATATCAATCGCACCTCCGAGGTGCGTCCCTCTATCTCCGAGGGCCGTTACCGGGTTTCGCTCCAGAGCCGGACGAATTTCGCCGAGAACGTTTACGGAATCGCGAACCTGACCAAGCTTAGCGATCCGTTTATTCTCCAGGATTTTTTTCAGAGCGAGTTCCAGCTCAATCCCCAGCCCGATAACGTTCTCGCCGTAACGAAAATCGATCCCATTTACACCCTCACGGCGATCGGCCGGTTCCAGGCGAACAACTTTTTCGAGCAAACCGAGCGCTTGCCGGAAGTAGTGCTCGATATCAAACGAACGCCGCTCTTCGGCGGCCCGATTTTCTACGAAGGTGAAACCGGCATCGCCGAGCTGCATCGAAATTTCGCCAGCGGTTCGGGTTTCCAAGATTACGGCACATTGCGGATCGATTCGTTCCATCAGTTTGTTTACCCGAACACGTACTTCGGATGGCTCTCGGTCGTGCCGCGCGTCGGTTTCCGCGGCACCTACTACGATCAAACGCGCGACCTAGGGAAAACCATTTTCACCCCGAACCCCAATCCGTTTATTCCTGATTTTCTTTTGCCTGATCCCACCCTCAAGGATCCACTGCAAAAAGGAGGCGACACCTGGCGGGCGGTCGTGAATGCCGGCGTGGAAGCCTCTTTCAAGGTCTCGCGGGTCTGGGAGGAAGCGCAGAACCGCTCGTTAGGCCTGGATGGCCTGCGTCACATCATCCAGCCTTTTACAAACGTTTCCTGGGTCTCCAGCTCGAACTCCAATCCCGCCTCCATCCTTCAGTTCGACCGCTATCAGCCTTCGACCCAATTGCGGCCGATCGACTTCCCCCAATTCACTTCTGTAGATTCCATCGATAGCTGGTCGATCTGGCGCGTCGGTGTGCGCAACCGGCTCCAAACCCGCCGGGACGATTTCACCGTGAGCTGGATGGACATCGAAACCTACATCGATGTCAATTTCGACAATCCGTTCGACAAGACGCAATACTCCAACCTTTTTAACCGAATCACCTTTTCACCCGTGCCTTGGGCGACCTTCGGCATCGCCTCGCAAGTGCCGGTCTTTGAAAAGGGATTTACCGAAGTGAACACCAGCATGCGGATCCAGCCGATCTCGAATCTCCAGCTCTCTTTCGAACATCGCTACCTGAACAATAATCCTTTCTTCGCGAACAGCAGTCTCTACGTCTTTAGCGGTTACTACCGGATCGATGACAACTGGGGCATCGGCCTCTCCGAGCAATACGAAGGGACCACTGGCATTCTGGAACAGCAACGCTATTCCATTTATCGCGACCTAACGAGCTGGGTCGCGTCCTTCGGCGCCATCATCCGCGACAACGGCGGCGTGAAGGAGTACGGCGTTCTCCTCACTTTCACGCTGAAAGCGCTGCCGAAATTCAGTTTCGATTTGAACTTCGATCCGGGAGGCGCGGATCAAACTCGGTAGCGCCGGGGCCGGTTTTCGATTGCAAATTCGGCACGCTGCCCGTTCCTTTCCGAGCGGCATCTGAAACGCCGCGTCATCATCACACTTCATGGATATTTCCATCATCGGCTCCGGTTATGTCGGCCTCGTCACGGGCGCCTGTTTTGCCGACGTCGGCCACAATATAATTTGTGTCGATAACGATCCGGCCAAGGTGGAATCGTTGCAGGCCGGCAAAGTGCCGATCTATGAGCCGGGACTCGAGGAAATCATCCACCGGAATGTTTCGGCAAAACGTCTTCGGTTCACGGGCAGCATCCGGGACGGCGTCGATAACTCGCAGATCGTTTTCATCGCGGTGCCCACTCCGCAACAGCCCGACGGCAGTGTGGATCTCAGCTTTATCGAAAAAGTCGCGCGCGAAATCGCCGGCGTGCTCACCAGTTATCGAGTCATCGTGGACAAGAGCACCGTGCCGGTCAAAACGGGCGAGAAAGTTCGCGAGACGATCAAGCGCTATAACCAGCACGGCGCTGAGTTCGATGTGGTCAGCAACCCCGAGTTCCTGCGCGAAGGCTGCGCCGTGGCGGATCTGATGAAGCCGGATCGGATCGTGATCGGCGCGTCGAGCGAACACGCCGTCGACCTGATGAAAAAGGTCTACGAACCGTTCATGGCCCCGATTCTCGTGACGGACATCAATAGCGCCGAGCTGATCAAGCACGCGGCGAATTCCTTTTTGGCGCTGAAGATTTCCTACATCAACGCCGTCTCGGCCATCTGCGAGGCCAGCGGTGCGGACGTGGAGAAAGTCGCGGACGGCATCGGAATGGATCGGCGGATCGGGCGGAATTTTCTCAATGCCGGAATCGGTTACGGCGGTTCGTGTTTCCCCAAAGATCTCGCCGCCTTCATCACGATCAGCGAGCAGCTCGGAGTTCCCTTCAACTTGTTGAAGGAAGTGCAGCGGATCAACGCGGAACAAAAAAAACGGTTCTTGAAGGCGCTGCGCGAAACTCTCTGGGTTTTTCGCGATAAAAAGATCGCCGTCTGGGGACTCACTTTTAAACCCGACACGGACGATATCCGCTCCTCCGTCGCGATCGATCTCGTGGCAGAAATGTTGGGCGAAGGCGCCCACGTCGCCGCCTACGATCCAAAGGGAATGGAAAAAGCGAGAAGCGTAGCGGCGATCGCCGCCGCGCATTTCGCGGATTCCGCGCTGGCAGCAGTCGAAGGCGCCGAAGCGCTGATCATCGCCACCGAATGGGCGGAATTCGCGAACATCGATTTGGCCCTGGTAAAGGAAAAGATGACCACTCCGATCATCTTCGACGGTCGCAATTTGTTCGATCCCGCAACGATGGCCAAGCTCGGCTTCCAATATCATTCGATCGGCCGGGCCAGCGTGAAGCCGCACTGATCGCGAGGCGCGCGACAGTTATGACGCCGCGGTCCGCTCGGGAGCTCGCGCTGGCCGCGCTGGGCGAGTGGCGGCGCGACGAAAGATTCGCCGATACGATTCTGGCGGACTTGCTGGCCTCGAGCGGTTTAGGTGGACCTGACCGCGCCTTCGCCACCGAGCTTTTTTACGGAGCTCTGCGCAATCTTACTCTGATCGATTACTGGATCGACGAGCTCCGTTCGGGGCGGCTCGACCAGAGCGCGCGCGATGTGCTTCGGCTTGGAATCTACCAACTTTTCTTCCTCGAGACCCCGGCTCACGCCGCCGTCTTCGAGACCGTGGAACTGGCCGGTCCGGGGATCCGCTCGCTGATCAACGCAATCCTGCGCAGTGCCGTCCGGAAAAAAGAATCGTTAAGGGCGGCGGCGGCGAAGCAACCTTTCAGTGTCCGAAGTTCGCATCCCGAGTTCCTGCTCGAGCGATGGACCCGAAATTTCGGAATGGTCGAGACGACGGCGCTCTGCGAATGGAATAATCGCCCCGCTCCAATTTACGCCCGGATCAATCGCCTGAAGATTTCCGGGGAAAATTTTCTTTCAAAATATTCGGACATTACTCCGCTGCCGGCCCGACAAAATTTCGTGCGACTGGCGACCATTCCGACCGACGCTCTGGCGCAGGGCTATTGTTACATCCAGGATCCAAGCACCGCGTCTGCTTGCGAACTTCTGGCGCCGCAACCGGGCGAAGATGTTCTGGATGCCTGCGCCGCGCCGGGCGGAAAGACAGCTTACCTCGCCGAAATGATGGGGAATCGCGGGAGCATCGTAGCCTGTGATCGCGACGCGCAGCGCATTCGCACCCTGGAAGAAAATCTGCAACGCCTCGGTGTCGAGATCGCTCGCTTCGTCCAGCATGATTGGACCGATCCCGAACCGCCGGGTAACCCTGCCGCGAGTTCCAGCTTTGATCGCATTCTCCTGGATGCTCCGTGCAGCAATACCGGCGTGATGCGGAGGCGAGTCGATTTGCGTTGGCGCCTAACGCCGAAAGATTTTTCGAGAATGGCGGACGAGCAACTTCGGATTTTGCGCGCGGCGATCCCGTTATTGAAAGCCGGCGGCACGCTGGTTTACAGCACCTGCAGCATCGAGCCGGAGGAAAACGAGCAGACTGTTCGCACCGTCCTTCGCGAGTTTCCATTTCTCGACCGGGCTATGGAAATTTCCCAGCTGCCATTCCGCGATGGATTCGACGGCGCCTACGCCGCGAAGTTGACCCGAGTTAGGTAACCGGGAATCGTTACTGCCTATGCATGATCCGCGCTTCGATAAACTCGCAAAAGTTCTCGTCGAGTATTCGACCCGATTGAAGCGAAATGAAACCGTCCTGATCGAAACTTTCGACGTGCCGGATGAGATGACCATCGCGCTGGTGCGTGCGGCCCGAAAAGCGGGAGCGATCCCATTCGTGCAAATCCAGCGGGCCCGGGTGAACCGGGAACTGGCGCTGGAAGCCTCCGATCCTCAGCTAAAGCTCAGCGCCAATCATGAGCTGGCGCGAATGAAAAAGATGGATGCTTATATCGCGATCCGCGGCAGCAATAACGTGACCGAATTATCCGATGTCCGGCCGGACAAAATGAAATTGGTCGCGAAAAAAATGCGCCCGGTGATCGACTGGCGAGTCAAGAAAACGAAATGGGTGGTGCTGCGCTGGCCTTCCCCTTCGATGGCCCAACTCGCCAGCATGAGCAGCGAGGCATTCGAGGATTTCTATTTCGATGTCTGCACGCTCGATTACCGGAGATTGCAGCCCGGGATGAAAGCGCTCAAAGCGCTGATGGACAAGACCGATCGCGTGGAGCTCAAAGGGCCGGGGACCGACTTGCGTTTCAGCATCAAGGGCATCGGCTCGGTCATCTGCGGCGGCGATCGAAACATTCCCGATGGCGAAGTCTTTAGTTGTCCGGTGAAGGATTCAGTCCAGGGACATGTTCTTTTCAATGCGCCCACGATTTATCAGGGCACCGGTTTCGACAATATCCGGCTTGAGTTCAAAGACGGAAAGATTGCGAAAGCGACGAGCAATCAGACGGAGAAACTGAACAAGATCCTCGATTCCGATCCGGGCGCGCGATACATCGGCGAGTTCTCGCTCGGCTTTAATCCTTATGTTCTGCACCCGATGCGCGACATTCTCTTCGACGAAAAGATCGCGGGCTCATTTCATTTCACGCCGGGACAGGCGTACGAAGAGGCCGACAACGGAAATCGCAGCCAGGTCCATTGGGACATGGTCAACATCCAGCGTCCCGATTACGGCGGCGGAGAAATTTACTTCGACGGCAAACTGATCCGGCGCGACGGCGAATTCCTGCCGGCGCCGTTGCGTTCGCTGAACCGAGGGCGGTTCACGAAGAAATAATCAGCGCCGTACGCAGAACGAGGAGGCAAACTGCCTCCTCGTTCTCAAACAAACTAAAGTTTCGTTTACGCGGCTTTCGGCGCGGCCCCTTGGGCGGTGAGCTGCATCATGCCGATCTCGCCGTTTCCGCCGAGCTGGACATTGGCGATCTCGAAGACCGGTGCGCCTTCGACTGCGCTCGGGCCGGCGCCCGGCAACTGCACGGAAACGCTCTTCGAAGTGGAGTTCAAAACGATCGAAGCAATCTCGAACGAGGGCGAGAATTCGACGGTCGCGATTTGGAAACGACCCGTGACATGGACAGAGGCCTGCCCCTGTTGCGACGGAGTCAATTGCACGGCGCCGGCATCAGCGCCGGAGAGGAGCTGCAGCCCCGCGATATTAAACGCCGGTGAGCTGATGACGCTGGGCCGCTGCTGTTGCGACGGAGTGAGGCGAATCTGGCCGATGCCGCCACCCGCTGCCTGGATGCTGGCGATCTCGAAGGTGACCTGAAGATTCATCGCCGGTTGCGGCTGCTGCGAGGGCGCGAGGCGCATCGTAACGATTTTCGAAGTCGGCTTGAGCTGGAGCGCGCCCATCTTGAAACTCGGGGTGAGTTGCAGCGATGCGATCTCAAACGAGAACGTGAGCTGGACGGCGGTCTGCATGCCGCTGCCGGGTTGAGATTGAGGAGCGCCCCCGGTCATTGGAGCTGGTCGAATTGCGGGAGCGGGTGTTGGTTGGTTCGGTTGAGGCATGGTGGCTGGTGTTGTTGGCTGCTGAGCTAAGGGCTCGGTGGAAATGACTTGAGGCGCGAAAGAGGGGGACTCCACCGAATGACGGAGCGCGCCGAGGCCGGCGACTGCACCGGCGACAACGCCGGGGGCGAGATGCGCGGGAACGGGTTCCGGTTCGGGCTTGGTAATTTCGGCCATGGTTGATTCGCTTGAAAACGCGGGAACTTGATACGGGATAGGTGGGCCTTGTGCAAATGGTTCTGTATCCGGCTCCGAAATTTTTTCCGCCGCTTGCGCCATCGCAGGCGCGGCAACAATCTCCGGCTCGATAACGACGGGTTCACTAACCGATTCGACCCAGGCCGGCGTTTCTGCGAACGGCTCGGCAATTTCTTCCGCGGGCGCGGGAGCTTCAAATACGGGAGCGGAGGGCTCGAATGATACCGGGGCCCACTCCGGTTCGGATGTAACCGGTTCGGTCCACACGGGAGCCACCACAAATGCCGGCTCTTCGTGTGCTGCTGGAATTTCGTCGAGACTCTCAATAACCTCGGCCGGTTCTTCGATTACCTGCGGCTCGCTCACGGAGCTGAATTCTTCCTGGAATTCCGAAACCGGAGCTGACATGGGAGCCGGAGAAAAATCCCAATCATCCGGAACCTTTGGTTCCGACGGAGCCTCCACGGCATAATCTGAAATTGGCGCTGGCGTCTCCGCTTGCGCCGGTTCTTCCACCGGAAGTGAAGTCCGGGGAGCAAAATCTTCCACCACGGCAGCGGCCGCCACAGCGGTGCTCCCGCCATTTGCGCCAAAGGGGCGGCTGGTTTTGCCAAAGGGCACGGCCGCGCGGCGGACAGATGGTTCCGACGCTTTTAGATGCAGCGAAACTTGAGGCGGACCGCCGGCGATACGGACGGGCGCGGCCATTTTTTCTACCGGTGTCTCCCGCGGGACCGCCTCAAAACTTGGACCGCTGGCGGGCACCGGCGCACGATAAACCGAAACACTAACGCGGCGGCGAAATTCGGAAAACACAACCCAGACCAAAAGCAGAATTCCCGCCACCAGCAGGCCACCCACTAATAACGTGCGCGAATTAAAACGATCCATGTTTTCGCTGATGCTTGGCTTGGACCATTCCTGCACAGTGGCTGGCGCGAGAACAGTCGCGGGCGTCGCCGCAACGCTCGTCGCCGGCGCCACTTTGTTTGCCGGTGAGGTTGGCGGGCTCTGTTGCGCAACTGAGGTGGTGGTCGTCGTTGTCGCAGGCGGAACAACCTTGTTTGCTGGAGAGGTAGCCGGTTTGGTCGGTGGACTTTGTTGCGCTAGCGCGGTGGAAGTCGCAGGGCCATTAGCCGGACTCGTGGCGGGCTGCGTGGTTTGTTGTGGCTCGCGTGGAAGCGGCGCACGGGTTTCAGACGGCAACGCATTCGACGCGACCGGCGTCTCGACGCTCGGTGAATTCGTCGTGGTCGGCCCGGGCGCCTTTTCATTCTTCGCCAGGAGCGCCGTCGAGGCCGGAGGCGATTGCGCGGCATTCGATGTCGTCGCTTCCATGCCGTTCACGTTTGACGGCGATTTTTGCGGCGCAGTCTTGTTCAACGCGATGGCCGGATTCGGAATCGGGCTCGGCTCGATGGAAGGTGCGTTGTCCACCTTGGCCACGTCCTTCGGAGGCGTCACTGGCGCTGCCGCCACATTTTGCTGCAACCAGCCGAGATCGTAGAACGAATCGGCAAAGACCATGTTGAGCGCAGGCGAATAAATTTTTCTCGCTGAAACGATCCAATCATTCGCCTTCGACGCGTTGTTATGTTTGAACTCCCAGGCGGCCTGCGCGTAATAGAGCGCCGGGGTATCGCCGGTGAATTGGAATTGCTCCATCATCTTCTGCGCGCGGGCGTCTTTCCCCTCGAGCAGCAGCGTCAGATAGATTTTGAATTTGATGACTTGCGACGCCTGGTTCTTATCGCCGCCCGGCGCCGGAGTCGCGTTGAAGAGCGCTTCGAAGCGGTCGCGCGCCTTGGTGTATTCCTTTTTCTTGAACGGAATCTGCGCCAGATTGTACTGCGCCTCCCGGAATTTCGGATCGATCTTCGACGCCTGTTTGAAGGCGGCTTCGGCGCCGTCAAAATCTTTCTGGGCCAGCAAAATCTCGCCGCGCAGATTGATCGTCGCCGGTTGATTCGGATCGGCCGCATCGGCCTCATCGATCAGTTTGCGGGCAGCGGTCAGATCGCGTTGTTGAAAAGCTTGCTCGGCCTGTTCGAATTTTTCCGTCGCGAGCGCTTTTGTTTTCGCCTGACGATCGGCCGCGCTGGTCAGCTCAAGCGCGGCGCGGGTTTGTCCCGCCGGTTTTTGCAGCCAGCCAACTTCATAAAGCGACTCGGCGAAAAGCTTGTTCAGTTGCGGAGAGAATTTCTTCTCGGCGGCCGCCAGCAGATCTCTCGCTTCCTTTTCGTTCTTGTGCTGCAACGCCACCGCGGCGTTCGAGTAATGAACAGCCGGCGTATCGGGCGAGAGTTCAAACTTCGCAAGAATGGAATCGACCATGTTCTCCTTCCCCTCGAGGAGATAAGTCAGCAGGATTTTGTATTGGATCAGTTGCGCGGCTTCCCCTTGCAGCTCGGCCGCGTTGCCTTGCAGAAGAGCCTCAAATCGTTTTCGCGCTTCGGCCCAGTCCTTTCGCAGGAATGGAATCTCGGCCAGATTGAACCGCGCATTCCAGAACTTCGGATCGGTGGCGAGCGCCTTCTGCAGCGCCGCCTCGGCCGGATCGTATTGTGCTTGGCGCATCAAAATCACGCCGCGCAAATTCTGGGATTCGGCAAGATCCGGCTGGCGCGCGTCGATCGCATCCAGGTCTTTCAACGCCTGGGCATAGTTGCTCGCGTTGAATTCGCGGAAGGCTTTGTCGTACATCGACTCAAGCTCCGCCTTGGTCGGGGCGACATTATCTGCCGCAAAAGAGCTGAGAACCAGAACTGTAATCGTCGCAAATTTCCGAATGTTCATGCCAGAACGCATACAACATTTGCCTAGCCATAATGACAAGCCAATTTTGCCGTCTCTTTGCGAAAATGTGCCTTTTATTCGTTATTTCGCCTCGACGTTCCGGTTGGCGATGATCCGCAGACCTTCCAGCGTCAGATTGGGATAAACAGCCTCGATCTCGGGCAGTTTCATCGCGATCAATTGCGCGTAACCGCCCGTCGCGATAATGCGCGGCTTCCTCCGCGGAAAATTCTCGCGCGTGATGCGGATCAGAATCTCACGGACCAATCCTCGATAGCCGAAGATCGCACCCGACATCATGGCGCCGCGCGTTGTTTTCCCGATAGCGCGTTCCGGCTCGCGCAACGTTAGTTTCGGCAGCAGCGCGGTGCGTTGATAGAGAAAACTGGTCATCGCTTCGAGGCCGGGCGCGATCACTCCGCCGACATAATCGCCGCGGACCGACACGACGTCGAAGGTCACGGCCGTCCCGAAATCAACGACGATTGCCGGGTACCCACACAGTTGCGCAACCGCCGCTGCGTTCGCAAGCCGGTCGGCGCCGATGGAGTGCGGCGCGGGATAATCAACGCCGACGCCAAGATCGAGCTGCGCGGTTAGAAAAAGGGTCCGCGTGGAACGCGCCGCCGCAATGATTGCCCTGTCTTTCTTCGGAACGACCGAAGAGACGACGATGGTCCCCACTTTCCGTCGCCGCAAAATCCGGCGCATTACCCTTGCAGTGAGCGAACACGTCGGAAGGCGAACCGGTTTTTCGATTCGCTTCGTGGTCGCGAACGCCAGTTTCACGAAGGAATTGCTGATATCCACCAGCAGGTAATCGGTCGTTCGTTTCGAGGCCCCGTGCATGCGTGAAAGCCATTCACGCCGGAACGCCAGATCACGTCAAGCGCGCCACGAGCTTGCGACGTTCCGATGCAGCGCGTAGCCTCGGCCCGTGAGAAAATTGGTTCAGCGCCCGCGACGTTTGCGCCGCAGCGCCGGCGTGCGGAATCTCGTCCGCGAAACAAAACTCACCGCTCACGATTTCGTCCTTCCGCTTTTCATCAGCGAAAAACTCACGGCGCGACAACCGATCGCGAGCATGCCCGGCGTTTTCCAGTTCGCGCTTTCGGAAGTGGCAGATGAAGCCCAGAGCGCGCATGATCTCGGGCTCCAAGCCGTTTTGCTCTTCGGCATTCCGAGCGAAAAAGACGAACAGGCAAGCGGCGCCTACGCCCAAAGCGGCATCGTCCAGCAAGCCGTTCGGGCGATCAAAGCGAAGTGCCCGGAACTGGTTGTGATGACGGATGTTTGCCTCTGCGAATACATGAGCCACGGGCATTGCGGTGTCACGCGCACCGACGGCGATCACTTCCACGTTTTGAACGACGAGTCGGTTGCGTTGCTCGCGAAAACTGCGCTCTCCCACGCCGCGGCCGGCGCGGATTTCGTCGCGCCAAGCGACATGATGGATGGTCGCATTGGAGCCATCCGCGAAACTCTCGACGCGAACGGATTCGACCAAACCGGCATCATGAGTTATGCCGCGAAGTTCGCCTCGGCTTTTTACGGACCGTTTCGGGAGGCCGCGGAAAGTCCACCTCAATTTGGCGACCGGCGTTCCTACCAGATGGACAGCGCGAATGGGCAGGAAGCGCTGCGCGAAGTCGCGTTGGATATCGAGGAAGGCGCGGACATCGTGCTGGTGAAACCGGCGCTGCCTTATCTAGATATTCTCTGGCGCGTCCACGAGCGCTTTGGCAAACCGACGGCCGCTTATCACGTGAGCGGGGAGTTTGCCATGGTGAAGGCGGGCGCGGAAAAAGGATGTTTCGACGAGCGCGCCGCGGTGCTCGAAATCATGACGTCGCTCAAGCGCGCCGGCGCGGATTTAATCATTACCTACTGGGCGAAGGAGCTCGCCGAATGGATCCGGCCGTAGCTGTTCGTCGCGGCGAAACCGATCAGCACATTCGCCTGAAGCGGCTGGCGCTTGTTTGGGCACAGGCAAACGGGTACTCGATGTGCGCTGCGGAAGTGAGTTTGCCGCAATGTCGCTATCGCGCCGATGTGGCGGCGTATCGAGCGGACGGGAAAAGCCCCGGCGCTACGGCGATCTTCGAATGCAAACAGGCGCGCTCCGATTTGCGCCGCGACAATTGCCGGACCTCCGCGGCATTGGAACGCCTCCGCTGTCTCAGCCGGCGTCGCGAAGTACTCGAGAAACATCTTCGCGTCCATTATCCCACCCTGCGCACCGGCGATTCGCTTTTCCCGGAATATGATTCGCATGATTTCGCTGCAATCGGGCACCGTGGGTACGGACGAGTCCTGCGCGAATTCACAGCGCTGCAAAATCAACTTTATGGCGGAACTAAGTTCGAGTGTCTCGTGCGTTATCGGAGCGCGAACCTGTTCTTCCTGGTCCTGCCTAACGAGTTGTTTCGGGAAGGAGAGGTGCCGGCGAGTTGGGGCGTGCTCGTCGAGGCAGATAATTCACTTAGCCTGCAGAAACGCCCCGTCTGGCATGACAATGCGGCCGAGACCCGGTTGCGGCTTCTCCAGCGCATTGCGCGCGCGGGAACGCGCCAATTCAACCGGCAGTTCGGGATCAGTTTCGAAGAGATCCAAAGCGCGCGACCGGCCGGTTAACCGCGTCCGCGTTACTTCTGCATGAGCAATTTCCGCCCAGTCATTTCTTTCGGCTGGGGCAAGCCGAGAAGAAAAAGCAAAGTCGGCGCGACATCCGCCAGGATGCCATCCTCGACGCGAAAGTTCGCCGCGTTTTTCGCCGCGTAGATCAGGTGAACAAGGTTTGTGGTGTGCGCGGTGTTGGGCGAGCCGTCCGCATTCCGCATCTGTTCGCAATTGCCGTGATCGGCTGTGACGAGGCATGCGCCGCCTTGCGCAAGAACGGCGGGCACGATTCGCGACACACATTCATCGATGGTCTCGACCGCCGTGATTCCAGCGGCGAGCACGCCCGTGTGTCCAACCATGTCCGGGTTCGCGAAATTCAGAATGATGAGATCGTATTTGCTCAGTCGCGCCAGAACTTCATCCGTCACTTCGCGCGCGCTCATTTCCGGCTGTAGATCGTAGGTCGCCACTTTCGGTGACGGCACGATTTTCCGGTCCTCCCCCGGGTAAGCGCGCTCGATTCCGCCGTTAAAAAAATAAGTCACGTGCGGGTATTTCTCCGTCTCCGCGATCCGCAATTGCGTTTTGCCTGCTTCGCTCACCACCTCGCTCAACATCCGGCTCAATTCTTCCGGCGGGAAAATGTAGGGCGAGGGATACGTCGCATCGTATCGGGTGAGGGTGGCGTAATTGACCTGGGGCCAGGCGCCACGCTCGAACCCGTCGAAGTCTTTCAGAAGGAAAGCTTGAGAAAGCTGGCGGGCGCGATCAGCGCGAAAATTGAAAAAGAAGACGGTGTCGCCGTCGCGAATGCGCTGCTCGTCCGCGTGCGAAAAAATCAGCGGCGGCATGAACTCGTCGGTGACGCCGCCTTTATATTTATTCCGCACCGCTGCGGACGGCGTCGTTTCACTTCGTTCTCCGCGGCCGAAGAGAATCGCGTCCCAGGCCTTTTTCGTCCGGTCCCACCGGCGATCGCGGTCCATCGCGAAATAGCGACCAACGACCGTCGCGATTCGCGCGCCGCTTTTGTCCAACTCCGCTTCGCAGATTTCCAGGAGACCCGCGCCGCCTGTGGGCGATGTATCGCGACCATCGGTGAAAGCGTGAACCAGGATGTCTGTCACGCCCGCGGCCTTCGCTTCGCGCGCCAGAGCGATGAGATGCTCGTAATGGCTATGAACCCCACCGTCGGAAAGCAGCCCCAGAAAATGCAAACGATGGCCGCGGGCAGCGGCAAATGTTTTTTTCGCAACGGCGTTGCCAGCGAGCTCGCCGGCCGCGATCACCTTGTTGATTCGCGTCAAATCCTGATAAACAATCCGGCCCGCCCCGAGATTGAGATGGCCCACCTCGGAGTTGCCCATTTGTCCTTCAGGCAAACCGACATCGAGCCCGCTCGCGCTCAATCTTCCACCGGGATAATCGCGATAGAGCTGTTCGTGAAATGGCGTGCGCGCCAGCAAAGT
Source organism: Verrucomicrobiota bacterium (assembly GCA_041167565.1). Taxonomy (GTDB): domain Bacteria; phylum Verrucomicrobiota; class Verrucomicrobiia; order Chthoniobacterales; family UBA10450; genus AV80. The sequence continues at coordinate 21,967 of JBEEHU010000030.1, forward strand.
GGCGTCGCCATTGTGTTCGCGCTTCTCCCGGCCGCCGGGATTAATGCCCCATCCGTCGCGAATGATGAGCAGGATCGGTTTGCCCACGGTGGCGCAGTTTGCCGACGATCAGCCCCGTGCACAAGCGCTTTCCCGCGCTGCGGGATTGACAACGCGAAGCACGAGCTCCTACATCGCCTTCATGAAGTGGCGCAATCAATTGCTCGCGCTTTTCTGCCTCATCGCCTTCGGCGCATTCGGCGTTTTTTATTTCCAACATTGGGTCGTCCAGAAACCTTTCGGAATCATCTTGTTCGTCGGCGAGGGATTGACGCCGGCCCGCCTCGCGGCGGCGCGCGTCTATGCCGGTGGCGCCGACACGCCGCTCACGCTGGATTCAATGCCGTCCGTGGCGTTACTAAGAAATTATTCCAACGATTTCTCCGCGCCGGACCAGGCGGCGGCGGCGACGGCGCTGGCCACGGGAGTGACCGTGAACAATCGATCGATCGACATCGATCCGAAAGGCAATCCGCTGACAAATCTCATCGACCTCGCCCGGAAGGCCGGCCGCTCCACCGGCTTGGTAACCAACGCAAACATCGCTGACCCGACGACGGCCGCTTTTTATGCCCATAACGCCGATCCAAACGGCAAATCAGAAATCGCCCGCCAAATGGCTGACGGCGCAGGAGTCGATCTAGTGCTCGGTGGGGGCGCCGGAGATTTTCTGCCGGAATCGAAGGGCGGAAACCGACAAGACAAGCGCGATCTCCTGCTCGAGATCCGGCGGAGAGGTTTTGATCTCGTGCGTTCGAAGGCGGAACTCGAAGCAATCCCTGGCTGGCGGGGTCCAAGGATTTTTGGCGTGTTCAGCCAGCGCGAACTGGCGTACGCGGATCAGATCGGATCGCGCAATGAACAGCCTTCTCTTTCCGACATGGTGCGGCGGTCGATCGAGCTGCTGCAATATAACCGCGGCGGATATCTGCTCCTCGTCGACGCAGGTTTGATGCGGAAAGCGGCAGAGCAAAATGACGGAGAACGCACGCTGGCAGAGACAGTCGAACTCGATCGCGCGGTGGCCGTTGCCCGTCGATACGCCGGTGCGAAATCCGCTATTTTTGTTTGCGGTGATGTGGGGATTGGCGGGTTGAGCTTAAATGGTTTTCCCTTTCGCAAGGATCGCGGGATTGCGGTGCTGGGATTGAATTCGGCGGGCGACCCGTGGCTCTCCTGGGCCAGCGGGCCGAATGGCGCGAAGTCGTACGGGGCAGCGAAAGTTACCGCCTCGCAACAAGCGCCGGGGCTGGAAACAGATTCAGCGCCTGCGCAGATCCCTCAGGAGCCCGCTGCCTTCTACGCGCCCGCGGCTCTCAATACCGTGGAGGATGTAGCAGCATTCGGCACAGGCCTCGGCACGGAGACTTTGCGTGGTTCGATGCGAAATAGCGCCGTGTTCAAGATTATCTCCGACCTGCTCTGAGGAAGGGTGTTTCAAAAAAGCAAAAGCCCGTCAATCAGCTCATGCCGATTGACGGGCTTTCGAAAGCTCCGCTTGTCTAGTCGCTTACGGGAGCGAGCTGCGGAATAAATGTGAAAGGAGGCGGATTCGGGAGCGAGGGCGGAGGGCCCTCAGCCGGAGGCGCGGGGGAGTATTCGTCTGGAATATCTTTGTTATCCCCAATGTCTTTCGAGTCAGCGATGTCTTTGCTGTCCGAGGTGGTCGCATTGCTCGAGAAATTCCTGTTCGACGCGAGAAGGTTGCCTCGGCTCGGGCTGAATGCAGATACCTCGGCGACGGTGAACGCGGTGTCCGCGTGTGACGCCGGACTCCAACGCAACATTATATAACGGCCTGTCGTCGCTGGGAAGTCGATGGAAGCGCGACCCTGCGTGCCATCGTCGATCGTCGATCCAATCGGCTTCAAGTTCGCGAACATTTTGCTATCGAGTTTTAAGGACTCGGGATTGTTTTCGCCGTTCACTCCCGGGAGCGATTGCATGACATAGAAATCGATCGCCCCTGCACGCGCTGAATAGACCGCCGAAATTCGTCGCAAGGTGGAAACTTTTCCGAGATCGATGACGGTGGTCGGTGCATTGTCTTCCGGAGCGAAACCGAAACTGGTCGCGGCTTGATCGTCGATCATGTTATTCGCCAGTTTGAGGTCCTTCCCGGAGCTGACGTAAAGCGTATGGGCCTTTGTCCTGAGGTTGTAATTGATCAGAGCAAAACTAGCCTGCGGACCAAGATGGGATTGCGGGTGATCCGGTTGCGTCTGTTCGGAAGTCAGGGGCACCTTTTGCAGAATCACATCCGACGCGAGCACCGTTGGAGCCGCGGCACAGAGAAGAAAACAGCTAAAAGAGGCGGAGAGTTTAACCAAGGAAGAAGTAAGTGTTCTCATAATTTCCATATCCACAAAAACGATAGTAGGACGTTCTCGCTTTTTTCGCAATAAAAATCTTTGGGGCTCCCAACTTTCTCGTAAGGCGGTCCCTTCCACTCAAGCCAGTGTGGCACAAACTAAAAAATTTTGCGCGCTTTTTCTACTTCGGGCGAGCGATTTTTTTTGACCGGCGGACCGCGGCGCAAGAAACACCGCCTCTCACTCAGGCCGAATTCAAGCGGCGGAGCTTGTTTGCGGCTCGCCTAGAAAAGAAAAGTCGCTCGGTCGGCAATGGTGAAGAAAGAGCTACTTTCTTCCGCTGCATCTACCACCACCGAGCGGTTAGACGCCCAAGGATCCGGGAGGTTGAGAATGCATGCCCGCCGATTGGCAGTGACACACCGGCTAGTCAAATAACCGTCCGGACGTAGTGACGAAAGCTGCGACCTTGCGCAACCAACGTTGCGCTCAAGGCTCGCGGTTGCGAACGCAACCCTTAGGGAACTGCGGATATTGGTGGAACGAAAAGGACCGGAAGTGGTTCGCTGCTGGTCAGACGCGTAGTGCCGGGTCATGAAAAGTGAATCGGCAAAACACACCGCCGAGGAAACGCAGAGAAAAGCTACGCCGAGCAAAAAAAGCCTCTTAAAGGCAAACGGGTGGATGCTGATCAGAATCATGTCTATGGTTTTTATAAGCAGCGCCTGTGCCAAAGAGATCGGCGCCGAGCTCATAATGCGGCGACTCCATCGCATCCCTCGCCGGATAACGTGCTCGATCAGCTCTCGAAGGGTGGATCCGCCCCAACCGTAGGCCCCGGCCGAACTATCTTAGCGGCCGGCAAGGGTGCGGGCGAAGCTGAGGTTTTCTTGCGCTGCCCTGTAATCCGGCTGGATGCGCAAAGCCTGTTCATAATGCGCTATTGCGGCCGTGTACTCGCCAGCGCCACATAGGAGATCCGCCAATTCCTTATGCGCAATTTGAAGGTTGGGGTTCGATTTCAGACTGTGTTCGTAATGTCGTTGGGCTTCAGTCCGCAGGCCCTTCACAAGGAGGACGCTGGCCAGATTCGTTTCGCATTTGGCATACTTTGGATCCAGTAACAGGCAGCGCTGATAATGCTCGAGCGCGCGGTCGAGATCTCCGAGGTCTTGCCAAGCGCGTCCCAAGTGAAATTCTGCCTCCGCAAAAGAAGGTTTTCGACTGAGCGCGAACTCGTACTTCTTCATGGCTTCTTCCACACGGCCAGCCTCGTGCAATGCTCTTCCGTAGTTGAATTGGGCTTCGGCATCCTGTGGCAGCACTTCGGCGACTTTCGCCGTTCGCTCGATGTGCGGAACGACACGACCGACCAACTGCGCCGCGCAAAGTGCTCCAAAGGGAATCACCAGTGCTACCCATCGCAAGCTGTGCCTAAACCAAGCTGGCCAGAATCGAGGTGATGCCAGGGCCGCGGCCCCTGCCCCCTCGATTCCAAGCATTGACCGCGTTTGCGTTTCACGGACTTTCCAGATGAATCCGTCGTAATAAAAATGTAACAACGCCGAGGCCGTCACGATGCCGATTAAAATGTGCCGGATCCACAATGCGGTAACGGCGGATGACGTTAAGCCGAATGCTCCGTAGGCCATAACCAAGCCAACGTAAACTCCGATCAGCGCACCACTGCGCCGGAAAACAAAGCGCATAAATCCGCCGATACTTTTGTCGCGCTCCACCCGAGTCCGATTATAGATCCAAACGATGGCAAGGTATTGGACATCATGAAACACTTCGAAGAGTGCGATGCCGACGAGGATATTTTGGACGCCGTTATTGCAATACCACCAGAAGGCAATGCTGCTCACGAGCAGCGTGATCTTCACAGGACTGGCGCCGCGCGCCGCGCGCCAATCGCTCCATTGACGCCACAAGAAGACAATCGTCACGAGGGCCAGCGCAACCACCACCGCGGTTCGTATCGCTTCGACGACTGCCGAGGCCACGACCGGCCCGCCGCTCTCATAGTACAGCTCGAACAAAGTTCTGAAACGCATCGGCGAAAGCAGCACGGCCGCCGAGAACCACGCAAAACAAAGCGCCAGGTCTATCCGGGCCCGAGCCGCGGCCCTGGCAGAAGCTTTCGCGTCATAAATCCGGCAGAACCCGTAGGTCTGCATCATCCCGTGCCAAATTCCCCATGCCATCGCCACCAACTGGACAGCCTGGACGTCGTAGATGGAGGACCAGACGCAAACCGCGAGGATGGCCAGGGGCGCCACGACAAATCGAATTTTAAAGCGGTCGAACAAGGCCCGGTCCCCGTAGGCCCGAATCATCCCCGGCAGGTGATGACCCATCGCCCCGAAGGCGCCGACAAAAAGAAAGATATCCTGCGCGCTCCAGCGCGCCTGGGCCGCAGTAAAAATCGGGATCAGAAGGACCGGCGTGCCGACAAAGAGAACTAAATCCCGCCAGCGATCGAGAATCCAAGGCGATGACTTTACCTTCTCGGCTGAAGGAAGAGACTTGCTCGCGTCTCTCGGAGCAGAGGCGAGTTTCGGTGCCATTGCCTGCTGCGTCGCCATCGCCGTTTGATAGTGCCAATCGCCGGAAAAGGCAAGGAATCAACCGCGCGGAGATGCCCCGGCCGAGCGGGCCCCAGCGCTACAATAGCGTCCCTCAAAACAAAAGGCGGGTGGCGTTTGCGCCACCCGCCTGATGCAATAATTACGTCGTCCGAGCCTAGAACTTCTTGTTCAGGCTCACGTAGTAATAACGGTTTCGGATCGAGTAGAGCGATGTGTCATAGTTGTCGTTGAACGCGCCCAAAACTGTTGGCGGGTTGCGATCAAACGCATTGTTTACCCCGACCGTCAGCCTGGTGCCCCAGAGCATGCGCTGCCAGATCGATGCGGTCGCGGCCTCCGTTTGCATCACGCCCTTGCTGTCCTTTGAGTCTTTGACGGAAGGCGCGGGTTCGGCGGGCGGTCTCTTCCACTCATAGCTCAGCTGCATGTCGAGGGTTGTATAGCTGGTCACCCGTCGATGGTTTTGGAAGTTCGGCGCGACATCAGTGCCCGGGTTAGCAGCCACAACGTCATTGCCCAGAATGAATGAAGGATCATCTTCGTAATCGCCGATGTAGTTGACGGTCGCGTTAAAGTCGAAGCCCCTCCACTCCCATTCCCCGCGCAGAAATGCCTTGTTAAAGGGAATCGCGCCAGGAGCAAGCGGGAACGCGCTGCTGCCGTAGTCTCCCAGGAAGTTGTGTGTCCCCGCGCCCGCAATCGGTTCCGCTTTCCAGGTGAAGAAATGGTTCCAGCCGCCCGAGAAGGTGAACTGGCCCCAATGTTCCGTCGGAATTCTGTAGGTGGCCGTGACATCCATTCCTTGGACAAGGCGCTTGCCGGCGTTGGAGTTCACAGAGTCAATACAATCGACGAAACCTGTGTTAGTGCGGGTGACACCCACTGCCGGCCCGCCGGGAGCGATCGCAGCTCCACTTCCTCCACCGCAGCCGTCCGGATCGACGAAAGCGGTGCCGCCACTATTGCCGTTGACCGTGAGAGCCAATTGCGCGAAATCCGCCCCGCTCAAGACCAAGTCTTTGGTGAACAGCTGATACCAGTCCACCGTCATGCTAAATCCGGGCAGGAACTTCGGAGTCCACACCACACCTGCCGAATAGGAATCAGTCTTCTCGGGCACCAGCGTAGGATTTCCACCCTGCCAGACACCTCCCGGGGGCTGGAGCGTATTCCCCTTTAACGGATCGAAGAGCACTGGGAAATTCTCCGCCACCGGATTAAACAACTCCGTGGGACTGGGCGAGCGGAATGATTGCCCCCAGCTTGCCCGTAGCGTCACGTCCGCGATGGGTTGGTAGCGGAGCGTTACACGTGGAGCGCCCCCGAAATCCTCGTCCGGATTCGGGTTGTCGAAAGTCGCCTTGGTCTTGAAGTAATCGTCCCGATCGCGGAATTTCTCATAGCGCCAGCCGAAGGTAATATCGAGCGAGCGAGCAAAAGGAACGTTCATCGTCGATGTGATGATCGGCACACCAAGTTCGGTGAAAACGGAATCGACCTCCTGCGTTGTCTTAGTATTGGGAGCCTGATCGAATCCAAGTTGATCACCAGAAGCTTGAACGGGATCGGGCACCGAGTGCTGGTGATCCTGACGATGCTCGTAACCGACGGCCAGATCTATGCCACCGTTCCAAAGTCGCGGGAACAGATGCATGTTGATCTTCGCGTCATAGAGAAAGGAACGCTCGTAAAACTCCGAGTGGCCAAGGTAGGCAGAACGGAGCGCGGCGGCCGTGTTGTCGTAGGCTAGGGTTCGCCCTGTCGGTACGGCGAGGCCGGTAACAGGATCAATAGTATAGGTAGGCGCGCTGCCTACAATCGGACCACCAACCCCAACGAACGGGTTGAAATTGCCGGCTGTGATCTCATCGCTTAACGGAGTAAACCGAGCGTCACCACCATCTATGCGCAGCTCGTCGAACCGCTCGTAAACAAAGCCCGTATCATATCCAAATCGGCTGATGAAACCGTTGTCCTTGAAGTTAAAATCGCCGTTGATCGCGGCCACGTAACGATAATAATCGTTATCGAAAAAGGACTTGCGGAGACCGAGTTCCCGGACAGTGCGGTACCGGACATCATCAAGATAAGCGCCAAATGGATTGTAGGGGGAGTCTTGGCCGCCCACAGCAAAGGGAGCGGCAGCGAGGCCATTGTCCTGCTTCGTCTTGGAATACATGATGTCGCCATAAATCTGGAGGCCGTCCCCAAAAATCTTATATCTGCCGCTGACGTAATACATCGCTTTCTCGACCGCAGGAATGGCCGGCGTGAAGGCACGAAAGTTGAATCGTGACGGATCACTTCCAGGAGGGTCGTCAAAAACGCGGTAATCGGCCGGAGTCCTCCCTACGCCTGATAGATTCCTGAGAACAAGCGCTCCAGTCGGCAGCCCGACGAGCGCGCCATCGGCGTTGACATCGACGCGGCCGCCAAAAGTCGGGCTGTTATTATTGATGCCGCCGAGGCCGAGGCCAGACGGGTTGTTGCTCAGGTCGCCCGTTACCGCGATCGTCCGATCGCGTGAGAACAGGTTCGCGCGGGAGTAATATTCCCCGGCCGCCGCGATGGAGACCTTTCCGTCCATACCTACGACACCTCCACGGAGATAAACGTGACGAACATGAGCGTCCGAATCGGTAGTGTTTCCGTAGAGTGTGAATAGTTCCGCTCCTTCGTAGGGTTTTTCACCTGGGCCATTGAGCAGGATAAAGTTGACCACGCCCGCCACCGCGTCCGATCCATAAATGGCGCCTGCGCCGTCTTTCAGCACTTCCGTACGACTCAGAGCGCCAATCGGAATGGCATTGATGTCCGGCCCACCAACGCCGAGACCCAGAAAGGCACGGCGACCGTTGATCAGGGTCAGAGTATTTTCTGGGCCGACCGCGCGCAAATTGATGTTCGCCTGACCATTCCCGCCGTTCGAATCATTTTCCGTAACGGCATTTCCCACGAACGAAGGCAGCTGGCGCAGACCTTCGACCGGCGTATTCGCCCCCTGCTTTTGCAGCACTTCCGCGGTGTAAACGGTGACCGGCAGTCCTGTTTCTGTTTCTGCGGTCGGGATGTACGAACCCGTTACGATGACTCGTTCGGTTGTCGCTTCGGCGGCCGGCGATGGCGCCTGCGCGTAAGCGCCGGCGGCTACGAGGAAAGGAAGTCCGACGCAGACTGTGAGAGCCATGCGGAGGGATCCTAACGTTTTCAGTGTGTCTCTTATCATTTGTTTCTCCAGTGGTTTGGTTAGGTTTGGCGGTGAGGATAAATAGATTTTCAAGACGCAGCCGAGCAATCAAAAATGGCGGGCGCCTGCGATGTCGATTGTTTCCCGAAGCTGGTTTCCGATCGAGCGATCTTTCCCAGCGATAGTGCGTCCATCACCATTCCGATTTGATAATTCAAATTGTTGGCGAATACAAGTTCCGTGTGGTGCGAGGTACAAACAAAAGGCGGGTGGCATTTCTGCCACGCGCCTTTGTGATTGAGCGTCGTCTAGCTTAGAACTTCTTGGTCAAGCTCACGTAGTAGTAACGATTACGGATCGAGTAGAGCGACGTGTCGTAGTTGTCGTTGAACGCCCCGATAACCGCTGGTGGGTAGCGATCAAACGCGTTGTTTACGCCCACCGTGAGTCTCGTGCCCCAGAGCATACGCTGCCAGATTGAGGCAACAGCGGCCTCGGTCTGCGCGACGTTCTTGCTGTCTTTCGACTCCTTGACATACGGGGCTGGCTCGGCTGGCGGCTTCACCCACTCGTAGCTCAACTGCATATCGAGCGTGATGTAGCTGTCCACATTACGCGGGTGATCGCGGACGATACCGTCGAAGTTCGGGTCATCCCGGAAGTCGCCGATATAGTTGCCAGTCATGACGAAATCGAAATGTCTCCATTCCCATTCCCCGCGAACGAACGCCTTGTTCCACGGAATCGCACCAGGAGCGAGCGGAATCGTGCCGTTGTTATAATTGCCCAGGAAGCTGAAGGTGCCCGCTCCGGCGACCGGCTCTGCCTTCCAGGTGAAGAAGTGGTTATAGCCACCCGAGAACGTGAACTTGCCCCAGCGTTCCGTCGGAATTTCATAGACTGCCGTGGCGTCCACACCTTGGACGAGGCGCTTACCGGCGTTGGAGTTAAGTGAATCAATACACTCCACGTTGCCGCCGGCATCACGTGTCACACCGACACCGGTGCCGCCGGTCGCAACGATCGCGCCAGAACCGCCGCCGCAACCATCCGGATCGACGAAGGCCGTATTTCCGCTGAGTCCATTGATGGTCAGCGCCAATTGCGCAAAGTCAGCTGCACCCAGGATCAAGTCCTTCGTGAAGACCTGATACCAGTCCACCGTCATCGTGAAACCAGGCAGCCACTTCGGCGTATAGACCAAACCGGCTGAGTAGGCATCCGTTTTCTCGGGTTGCAGATCCACATTACCACCCTGCCAGACACCTCTGGGCGGCTGGAGCGTCAAGCCCTTCAAGGGATCGAACACCTGCGGGAAGTTTTGCGCGACTGGATTAAACAGTGCGGTTGGACTTGGCGACCGGAACGATTGGCCCCAGGTGGCACGCAGGGTCAGGTCTGGAATCGGCTGGTAGCGAAGCGAGACACGCGGAGTGCCGCCGAAGTTTTCCTCGTCATTCACGTTGTCGAAGCTTGAGTTCCGTTTCACATACTGATCCTTGTCCTTGAATTTCTCGTAGCGCCACGCGATCGACAGATCGAGCGAGCGGACCCACGGAATGTTCATCGTGGAGGTGACGAGCGGAACACTCAACTCAGTGAAGAAGGAATTGACTTCCTGGTGGGTCTTCGTGTTCGGCGCCTGGTTGAATCCAAGCTGATCGCCCGCCGCCTGCACTGGATCAGGGACCGAGTGTTGCGCGACCTCGCGATGTTCGTAGCCCGCCGCGAAATCCCAGCCACCATCCCAAAGATTCGGGAAGAGGTGCATGTTGATCTTGGCGTCATAAAGGAAATCGCGCTCGTAAAACTCAGAGTGCCCGATGTAGCTGCTGCGCCCCGCGGCGGCGGCGTTGTCATAGGCGCGAGTTCCCGTCTGGACTCCGTTCACATAGGTCGGAGCGGTTCCGACGACAGGCGCAGCAATTCCGATAAACGGATCAAAGTTGCCGGCAACGATTTCAGCCCGGAGCTTCGTCCGGGTGGCGTCGCCACTGTCTATGCGCAGCTCGTCGAAGCGCTCGTAAACATAGCCCGAATCATAGCCAAAGCGGCTGATGAAACCGTTGTCCTTGATGTTGAAGTCGCCGTTGATGCCAGCGATATAACGGTAGCCATCATGGTCGAAGAACGACCGACGGGGACCCAAATCGTTCAGCAAGCGGTATGACAGCGAGGTGAGAGCGTTGACTCCAGTATTTGGATCGATGCCGACGGGGTTGAACGGTGAGCCCTGGATTGCGAGCCGATCGCCGTTTGCGGTGCTCGAGAAGGTGAAAGGAGCCGCCGCGAGACCGTTGTCCTGCTTGCTCTTGGAATACATGATATCGCCGTAGAGCTGAAGGCCGTCGCCGAATATTTTGTAGCGGCCGGTGACAAAGTAACTTGCTTTTTCCATGGCAGGAATCGCCGGAGTAGTAAGCCGGAAGTTGAACCGGCTCGGGTCGTGACCAGCCTCGCCCGCGAGGTTTTCAAAGTCCCGATAGCTGCCTGCCGTAAACCCTGGAGTTGTATTAGTGGGCTGGCGAATCGTCCCAGGCGGCATTCCGACTGGCGCGTTGTTCGAGAGATTTGAGAGAACCAATGTTCCGATCGTGGGGTTGGCCGCAGTCGTCCCCAGCGTCAATCTGCCAACGGTAATGCGGCCCGAAAAAGTCGGGCTGTTGCCATTCAACCCGCCCCGGCCCGCGCCGGTTGGGTTATTGCTGTTATCCCCGGTTCCGGCGACAAGAGCGCGGTCACGCGAGTACAGGTTCGCGCGGGAATAATATTCGCCGGACGCGGCAATGGAGACCTTACCGTCGAGACCGGTTACACCGCCGCGCAGGTAAACCTGGCGAACGTGCGCATCCGTTTCAGTGGTGTTGCCGTAAAACGCGAAAAGTTCCGCGCCTTCATATGGCTTTTCACCCGGCCCATTGAGCAGAACGAAGTTAACGACACCCGCCACTGCATCGGAACCGTAAACGGCGGACGCGCCGTCTTTCAAGATTTCCGTGCGCGCAAGGCCGCCGATCGGGATGAGGTTGATGTCGGCATACTCAAACGCGCGACGACCGTTGATGAGGATCAACACGTTCGCCGAGCCGAGAGCGCGCAAATTGACAGTTGCGGTGCCATCGCCGCCGTTGGAATCGTTTTCCGTCGCTGCATTTCCGACGAAGGAAGGCAGCTGACGAATTCCTTCCACAGGGGTATTGGCTCCCTGTTTCTTCAGGACTTCCGCCGTGTAAACGGTGACCGGCAGGGCCGATTCCGTTTCCGCCGTCGGAATGTATGACCCCGTGACGATAACTCGCTCGGTTGTCGCTTCCGTGGACGCGGGTCCCGGCGTGGGCGCCTGCGCATAGGCGCTCGCGGCGATGAGGAAAGGAAGTCCGACGCCGACTGCGAGAGCCGAGCGGAAGGATCCTAACGTGTTCAGTACGTATCTTATCATTAGTTTCTCCATTGGTTTGGTTAGGTTTGGCGGTGAGGATTAACGACGTTTAAGAGGGCTGACAAGCCTTTTTTTCACTTTTCTTAAAATATTTTGAACGAACGCGCCAAGAGTGATGTCGGGCCGGCAGCTCCGTCAAGCCTGTTTTCGGCTTTTTTTGGAGGAATTTCTTACCTCCGCGGGTAATCCTATGAAGTGAAGCATCGCAAGATATTTCCGCTTCCGGAGCGTAATTGGTCCGGCCTAACGACTGCTCGCCCTGAAGCGGCGACGAAATGACTGGAAATAACGGAAGGCGCCCGTCAAATTGCCTTCCCAAAAAAGTGTCCGCTCGCATGAAACGTTACCTACCGTACGCGATCATCGTCGCAGTTTTTTTCATCTCCACGGTGGCCGGAGTTGAGCTTTACAAAAATAATCAGGATCAGCCGCCTGCTCGCACGGGTAAACTTGCGTTCGGCCTGCCAGGGGCGGCGCCGCCGCACGTTCGTGGCCCTGCGAAAGCGCCCGTCTTGCTCGAAGAGTTCGGTGACTTCGAGTGCCTCCCGTGTTCCCTGTTTTATCCGATCTTAAAAAAGGCAGAAGCCCATTACGGCGAGCGTTTGTCGGTAACGTTCCGCGAGTATCCGCTGACCAAACATACGCACGCGCCCGAGGCCGCGCGCGCAGCGGAGGCGGCGGGTTTGCAAGGGAGTTTTTGGGAAATGCACGATTCGCTTTATGAGAATCGTCTTGTTTGGCTGAACGCCTCGAACACACGCGCGGCCCTGGTCGAGTGCGCCGCGAAACTTGGATTGGACATGGAGCGATTCCAAAAAGACATGGACAGCGAAGAAGTCACAAAACGCATCGCGGCTGATCGCGATCGCGTCACGTCTCTCGAGCTGGATCGAACACCGAGCGTTTTCATCAATGGAGACCGCATGACCGCGCGTCCCATCACAGATGAAAATTTGCATGCGGCCATCGACGCTGCTTTGGGAACTCAAAAATGAAATCGTGAAGGAGCCTGATCCGCCGGCCGGCGATCGCAGTGGCAAATCGCCAATCAGGCGGTCCCGACGCCTGGAAAATTCTCTTTACACTCTGGCGGCTCTGATCGCGCTGCTTGGATTAAGCGATTCGATTTACCTGACGGTGCACCATCTCACTGGGCAGGATGTTGACTGCCTCGCCTCCGGCAGTTGTGAGACGGTCCTCACCAGCGCCTACGCTGCCGTCGGCAAAATCCCGCTCGCGGCCTTCGGTGCCGTCGCCTATTTTAGCGCCTTTAGTCTCGCGACGCTCGCCGGCTTTGGTCGGCGGTGGGCGAGACGCCTGCTTCTCTGCCTCGTCGGCGGGATGCTGGGAATGACGTGCTGGCTTCTTTATCTTCAAGCCTTCGTCCTTCACGCCTTTTGCGATTTCTGCCTGCTCTCCGCCGGGTTGACTATGACGCTCTCGGCGATCGTCCTGACCATTTTCTTCATGGAAAAGAGGACGGCGCACCGTCTGTCCCGCCAGGCCTAACGGGTAGTTTCTCATCCCAATGGTTTGCCCTGAACCCAATCCTCTCATCCTGCTGCCCTTCCCGGTGTTGCTGCTGGCGATCGCGCTCGCGCCGATCGTGCTGCGACATCATTGGGAAATCCATTATCACAAACTTTGCGCCGGACTCGCCGCCATCACTGCCTCGTACTATGTCTTCGCATTGAACTCCGGAAACCGCGTCCTTCACGCCGGGTTCGAATACTTAAGTTTCATGATCGTGGTGGGCGCATTTTTTGTCGTGGCCGGCGGCATTCATTTGGGCGTCCGCAGCCAGGGGCGGCCGATTGTGAATACCGCTTTTTTGCTCTGCGGCGCACTACTCGGCAATTTCATCGGAACAACGGGCGCCTCGATGTTGCTCATCCGTCCCTGGATCGCGATGAACCGAAACCACTTCGCCGGCATCCATGTCGCATTTTTTATTTTCATCGTGAGCAACATTGGCGGCGCGCTGCTGCCAGTCGGCCCGCCATTGTTTCTCGGCTATCTAAAAGGCGTGCCGTTCTGGTGGGCGCTCCAACGATGCTGGCTGCCCTGGGGCGTTACGCTCGGCGGCGTGCTCGTTCTCTTTTTCGTCGTGGACACGTTGCATCGTCGCAAGCGTCCCGGAACCGCAACCGAAGCGATGAACTCTTCCGCCGGCAATTGGCATTGCGAGGGCCCGATCAATTTCCTTTTCATGCTGGCGCTTCTCGCTGCTCTCATCGCCGCGCCGGCCGGCTGGCGTGAACTACTCATGACGGTAATCGCGTCCGCCGCCTATTTCGTCACACCCCGACGGGTTCATCGCGCGAACGAGTTCAGTTTCCTCCCGATCAAAGAAGTGGCGTGGATTTTCCTCGGCATTTTCGGGACGATGATTCCAGTCCTCGACTATACGGAACTACACGCCGGCGATCTCGGCCTGCGATCGGATTTGCAATTCTACTGGGGAACCGGCGTACTCTCCGCGTTGCTCGATAACGCGCCGACCTATCTCACTTTCCTCGCGGGTGCGCTGGGATTGTACGGTCTGAGCATGGAGAACGCGCGAGACATGTCGGCCTTTCTCGCGGCGCACGATCATCAGCTCGTCGCCATCTCGTTAGGCGCCACTTGTTTTGGCGCGCTGACCTATATCGGCAACGGCCCGAACCTGCTGGTCAAGGCGATCGCCGAGCACGCAAACGTGAAGACGCCCAGCTTTTTCGGTTACGTTTTCAAATTCGCTTTGCCTGCGCTGGTTCCGATCTTCGTTCTTATCTCGATCCTGTTTTTCCGGAAATCGTGATCGCACGGCAGGTCCGCCGCGTTTGCTTCGCGAGAGTTCGTTGCCATCCTTGAGAAATGTTCACCGGTCTGATTGAAGAAGTCGGCAGCGTCCTCGCGATGGAGACGACCGATCGCGGCACGCGCCTTCAGATCGCCGCGCCCAATATCGCAGAAACGACGCGCCCCGGCGATAGCATCGCGGTAAACGGCTGCTGCCTCACGGTCGCGGACCATCGCGGCGCCGAGCTCACCTTCGATCTTCTCGAAGAATCGCTCGATCGCACAAATTTGAAGTCCCTCCTCCGCGACAGCCGGGTGAATCTCGAGCGCGCGCTCCCCGCCAACGGCCGCCTCGGCGGCCATTTCGTCCAAGGCCACGTCGATTGCGCGGCACGCGTTCTTTCCTTGGAAATGAAGGGCGTTGATCAACGGATCGAGATCGAATTGCCCGACAAGTTTACGCGCTACGTCGCCTTCAAGGGATCCATCGCCGTCAACGGAATCAGCCTGACGGTTGCCGACGTTTCGCGGAAAAGTTTTGCGGTCTGGATCATCCCGCACACCCGGATGCAAACGAATCTCGCGGTCGCGCGGCCTGATGATCTGCTCAATCTCGAGTTCGATTTGATTGCGAAATACCTCGAACGCATGCTCGACCGTCATGTTCTTCGCCCGGAATGACCAGGTCGCCTGCCCCGCAAATCGTTGGCGTGATTTTTTCACTGTCGGATTTTTACCGCGCGCTTCGGATGCGCAATCCGCCGGATTTATTTGAACTGCGCTTGGACGCGCTGGTCGCAGACCTCGACACCGTTCAGCGCGAGCTCGAAGAGCTTCCGGCGCCGCTGATCATCACGGCGCGGCATCCGCGTGAAGGCGGCGCAAATCATCTATCGCCCGCCCGGCGCCGCGCTTTGTTGCGGAGGTTCCTGCGCCACGCAAGCTACCTGGACGTCGAGCTTCGCTCGGCCAGTTCGTCGGCCGCGATCCTGGCAGCCGCTCGCGCGAAAAACATTCGCGCGATCATTTCATTTCACGATTTTAGCGGCACGCCCAGCGTCGCGAACCTCGACGAGATCGCGCGTGCGGCAAAGTCGTTAGGCGCTGATCTCGTGAAAATCGCGACCACAACCGACACGCCGGAGCAACTGGCGAGGTTGCAGGAATTTTTCTTGTCCCACCGACGCAAAATGAAAACCGCCGTGATGGGAATGGGCAAGCTGGGACGGGCCGCGCGTTTGTGGTGCGCGAAACGCGGTTCGGTTCTAAATTATGCTCATCTTGGCGCGGCCCAGATCGACGGCCAGCTTTCTATCGCGCAATGGCGCCGGGCATTGAAATAATCTCATGGATCATTCCATCACGCTGCCCGATCGAGTGCCGGTGATGCCGCTTTCCGGCGCGTTGCTTTTTCCACACGCGCTCTTGCCGCTGCATATCTTTGAGCCGCGTTACCAGGCGATGCTCGATCACGCGTTGCGGCAGCACCGGATGTTTAGCGTCGCGCTCGTCAACCCGCAGCGGACCGAATGGAAGTCGGCGGACGATTTTTTTCACACGGCGGGCGTCGGTCTGATCCGCGCCTGCGTCGGACGCGGCGATGGCACTTCGAACCTGATTCTCCAAGGTTTGCAGCGCGTCCGTTTTACCGGGTTCGAACAAACGGCGCCGTTTCCCATCGCGCGGATTGAGCCGGTGAAATCGAAGTCGGCCCCCTCAGTCGAGACCGATGCGCTGGGCGCAAAAGTGCTCGAATTTTATTCCAAGCTGAAGGACAAGGGCCGGCAGCTCCCTGAAAAGGTGGACCAGTATCTTTCCCATTTGGGCGACGCGGAAATGCTGGCCGACCTGATGGCCGCGACCTTCATCAACGATCCGCTCCGCCGGCAACAGGTGCTGGAAGAAGTCGCGGTGAATCAGCGGCTCCGCCTCGTGATCCAGTATTTGAAGGAAGAGACCGGCAGCACGGCGTCGTAACGGATCTAGTTTGGCGCCGCCAGCCGCGCGTGTTCCTCTAATAAGTACCGGTCGGTCATGCCGGCGATGTAATCACAGATCGTCCGGTGCAGCCCTTCGCTCTCGATCCGTTTCGTGGCCGCGTCGCCCAACAGCTCGGGATTCAGGACATACGCCTCGAAAACCGCGCGCATCATCTCGCACGCCAGCTGATTCACCTCAGCGACGCGCGGATGGTAATAAACGCTCTTATATAAGAAGCGGCGCAGTTCCTGGTTCGCCTCGTGGCGCGCCTCGCTGTAACAAATCAGCGGCCCGGCCTGCCGCCGCACCTCATCCGCGCTCGTCACCCCGGCCTTCGCGATCGCGTCGGCGCTGGTCACCACCACATCGCGCACCTGGGCATCGATGATCGCCCCGATGATCAGCTTGTGCAGCTCCGGTTCGTGCACGTCGGGATACCGGGCCGCGACGGATTCGTGGCTCTGGCGCCAGATGGTGACCTCTTCCAATTGCGCCGTGCGCAGAATCTCGAAGTCGACGGCATCATCGAGATCGTGGCTGTAGTAGGTAATCTCATCCGCGAGGTCCGCGACTTGGGCTTCGAGCGCCGGGCAGCGATACTTTTCCCCGCCAGGGCCCAGCGGTTCATGAAACTCGTCATGCTTTCGAAGCCCCTCCCGCACTTCGAAAGTCAGGTTCAACCCGGGGAAAGCCGGATACGCCGCCTCGAGCAACTCCACCACACGCTGGCTTTGCTTGTTGTGATCGAAGCCGCCGTGCTCGCGCATGCATTCGGCCAGCATCTCCTCGCCCGAATGTCCGAAAGGCGAATGTCCTAGATCATGCGCCAGCGCGATCGCTTCGGCCAGGTCCTCGTTCAACGACAAAGCGCGTGAGATCGTGCGGCTGATCGAGGCGACCTCGATCGAATGCGTCAGCCGCGTCCGCAGATGATCGCCGGTGCCGTTGAGAAAAACCTGCGTCTTATATTCCAGCCGGCGAAAGGCGCGCGAATGGATGATCCGCGCGCGATCGCGCTGAAACTCCGTGCGGAAATCATGACTCGGCTCGGGATATTTTCGCCCGCGCGAGTCACCGGATTTCTGCGCGAATGGCGCGAGCACCCGGCGCTCGTCCGCTTCCATTTCTTCCCGTGTCTTCCAGCTTTTCCGCGAGACGGCGGACCCGGATGAATCATTCGTCACAGCGAGGATTATTCGTCGCGGCGCACGTTTTACGAGTCTGGAGTTCGCGGGGAAGAAAATTTATCTTCCATTTCGGGCCACCTCTTTACGCTGTTGGGCTCGCGCAAATGGAATGAAACAAACATCCAAAAAAAAGACCGCCGGAGCGGTTATTGCGGCCTGCATTTTTCTTGCGGCGATTATCTGGCTGGTCTTCGGCCAGACGCTGGGTCACGAGTTCATTAACTTCGATGACGATGCCTACGTGTATGAAAACCCCACCGTCGCTGGAGGCTTCACGCTTCAGGGAATTTCGTGGGCTTTCACGCGGGTCCATGCCTCAAACTGGCATCCGCTGACGTGGATTTCTCACATGCTGGACTGCCAGCTTCATGGTTTGAATCCGGGCGGCCATCATCTCACCAGCGTGCTGCTTCATGCGATCACGGCGATCGCGCTCTTCCTGATTCTGCGCCAGATGACAGGATCTCTTTGGCGGAGCGTCTTCGTCGCAGCGCTCTTTGCGATTCATCCGCTGAGGGTGGAATCGGTGGCGTGGGTGGCAGAGCGCAAGGATGTGTTGAGCGGATTGTTTTTCATTCTGACCATCGGGGCGTACGCTCGCTATGCGCGTCTCCCGCGATCTCCCCTCCGCTACGGACTGGTGCTACTGCTGTTTGCCCTCGGCCTGATGTCCAAGCCGATGCTGGTCACCCTGCCGTTCGTTTTGCTGCTGCTCGACTATTGGCCTTTGAATCGTGTGCGGAACGGCAGCGAAAACAATCTCCGGACCTGGCGATATCTGATCGTCGAAAAACTGCCGTTGTTCGGCTTGGCTGCCGCTTCATGCCTGGCGACGCTTTTTGCCCAGACCATCGCTATCCGGCCGTTGACGCATATTTCGCTGCCGTTACGCCTGGGTAATTCCGTAATCGCTGTGGCGGTCTATTTGCGCCAGATGTTCTGGCCCACTGACCTCGTCGTTTTTTACCCGTTTTCGGCGCTTGACGTTAACGCGGTGGCGACCGTGCTGTCAGTGGTTTTGCTAGGAGGGATTTCGACAGCGGTTTTTGTCTTGCGCCGGCATCGCTATCTCGTGACCGGCTGGCTCTGGTATCTCGTTATGCTCGGTCCCGTAATCGGAATTCTCCAGGTCGGGAGTCAGGCGCATGCGGACCGTTACACCTACCTTCCGCAAATCGGTTTGTATTTGTTGCTGACGTGGGCGGGGGCGGAATTTTGTACGCGCTTGCGTTACCGTCATTTGTTGCTCGGCATCCTGTCGACAGCCATCGTGGCCGCTTTGATTTTTTGCGCGAGACTCCAGGCTTCTTATTGGCGAAATAACGAAACGCTCTGGACGCACGCCCTCGCCAGTGCCACGGACAACTCGACTGCCGAAGCGCAACTCGGCCACGCCTACTACTTGAAGCAAAAGATGGAGCTGGCCATCGCGCATTTTGAAAAGGCGCTTCGGATTGAGCCAAATCAAGCGTTCGCTCACGCCACTCTCGGCATGGTTCTGCTCGAAATGGGGCGGGTCGAGGATTCACTCGCTCATTTGCAGAAAGCCGTCGAGATCCAGCCCGATTCCGTCGAAGCGCATTCCAATCTGGGTTTGGCTTTTCTGCAAATGGGACGCTTGAACGAGTCCGTCACCCATCTGCAAAAAGCATTGGAAATTGATCCCGGCCACGCCAATGCGCACTACAACCTCGGCAATACACTTTTGCAAATGGGACGGTTCAACGAAGCCCTCGCTCACTATAACAAGGCGCTGGAAATCAATCCCAACGACGCCGAAGTCCTGAATAACATGGCCTGGGTCCTGGCCACGGCGCCGGAGGCATCGACGCGTAATGGCGAGAAGGCGCTCGCGATGGCGCAACGCGCCGTATCACTTACCGGCGGCGCTCAGCCTCGGACTTTGGCCACTCTCGCGGCTGCGCTTGCTGAGACTGGTCGATCCCACGATGCTGTCGAAACCGCCGAGCACGCGTTGCAGTTGGCGATCGATCAGGGCAATTTCGCCCTGGCGGATTCTATTCGGGCACAACTGGAATTCTACCGCTCGGTTCGCCCCTTTCGCGCCAACGATCACAGCTAGCGTAAGTCGCCCAGCGGAGTTATTACTCCGGGAGTGTGCTGGATGATTCCGAAGGCGCCCGCTTGGAAAACTCTTCGCGAAAGAGCTTTCGCGCCGCGCGCGCCTGCGTTCGGATAAGGAGCATATCGAGCAACGCCAACAGCAAGACCAGCAAGGTCTCCCACGCGCACGCGAACCAGAAGATAATGAACCTCCAGGGGTGCTCGTGTGGGTTCAGCGACGGTCGCAGGAACGTTAGTCCGGCGACGAGCATGAGAACGGCGATCAGCAACGAGATCGCCATGGTTTTCCGGCGGGAGCGTTGGTCTCGCAGCAATCCACGCGTGGCGTGAATCGAAAACGGCACGACCCGGAAACTTTTCTTGGGTGGGCCGGTTTCCATTGGCCTAACGACTATATCAGCAACAGCGACGGGTTCTCCAGGAAATGCCGAAGCTCCTTCAGATATTCCGCGCCGAGCGCGCCGTCGATCACGCGATGATCGCAGCTCATCCCGATGCTCATGCGCTGTCCGGGCACGATCTGATCGCAGTCATCGATCACGGCCTTCTTCACGATCGCGCCGATCGACAAAATGAAGCCCTGCGGCGGATTGATGATCGCGGAGAAATTGTCGATCCCATAGCTGCCAAGATTCGAAACGGTGAACGTTCCGCCCTGGAATTCCTCCGGTTTCATCCGCTTGTGCCGGGCGCGGTGCGCGAGATCTTTCATAGCCTCGCTGATTTCACGCAGCGACTTACCCTGGGCCGCGCGAATCACCGGGGTGACGAGCCCATCCTCGATCGCGACGGCAATCGCGAGGTTAACGTCGTTGTATTGGACGATGGCGTCGCCATCAAACGAGGCGTTCGCTTTGGGAACCTTGACCGCGGCGGCGACGGAAGCCTTCAAGACAAAGTCGTTAACCGTGATCTTGGAAGTGTCGCTGTTCTCGCCGGCCGATTTCAACTCGGCGCGGGCGCTCATCAGGGGCCCGGCATCGATCTCGATGTTCAAATAGAAATGCGGCACGGGTCCTTTGCTGGCGACCAATCTTTCCGCAATCACTTTGCGCATGCCACTCAGGTTGATGCGCGCGCCTTCACTCGCTTGAATTTTCGGAGCGGTCGGTTGCGGTTGCGCTCCTTTTGATTTGGCCGCCGCGCGGACATCGGTTTCAGTGACGCGGCCGTCGGGTCCTGTCCCTTTGACGGCGGAGATATCAACGCCCAGCTCGGCCGCGATTCTTCGGGCAAGGGGTGAAGCTTTTACCCGCGCTTCGTCGCCGCTTACGGCTTTAGGTTCGGCGGCGGGGTTTTTTTCCTCCGCCGGTTTCTTCTCGGCCTTCTCGCTTTCCTGCGGCGGAGCCGTCTCTTCTTCCTTGTCCTCGGCGGGCGCGGGCTTTTCGGTCTCTGCCTGCTCCTTCTTTTTTTGCGCCGGCTTTTTTTCTTCTTTCGCTTCGGCCGCCGGCTTTTTCTTTTCTTCCTTCGCTGCAGCCGGCGCGGCTTCGCCTTCGCCGCCGATGAACGCGATTTTGTCGCCGACGTTCACCTTGCCGCCTTCTTCCACGTAAATCTCCGTAAGCGTTCCATCTTCCGGCGATTCCCACTCCATCGTCGCCTTGTCGGTCTCGATCTCCGCGATCACGTCGCCCGTCGAAACCTTGTCGCCTTTCTTTTTCTTCCAGGCGACGAGCGTCCCTTCCGTCATCGTGTCGCTCAGCTTCGGCATTTGGATCTCAGGCATGGCGATTAGTCGTTAGGTGTAGCAAACCTTCTTCACCGCGGCGATCAACTTTTCCGCGCTTGGCAGCACCGCTTTCTCGAGCCGCTCGTTGTACGGCATCGGGACATCTTCCTGCGCGACTCTCAGGATCGGCGCGTCGAGTCCGTCGAACATTTCCTTTTGAATTCGGTAGGAAACTTCGGCGCCGACTCCGCAGAAAGGCCGGTCCTGTTCGACAATCACCACGCGATGCGTTTTCGAAACCGACTTCAGGATGGCGTCGAGATCGAGCGGCTTGATCGAACGCAGGTCGAGCACTTCGGCACTGATCTCTTCGTCGTTTTCCAGGGTCTCCGCCGCGGCGAGCGCGAGCGGAACAGTCTGCGCATAGCAAATGATGGTGACGTCGCTGCCTTCCCGTTTCACTTCCGCTTCACCCAACGGAATCAGGAGCTCAACGTCTTCCTCTTCGACCATTCCCTTGGAGCTGTAGAGAAGCTCCACCTCGAGAACGAGCACAGGATTGTTATCGCGGATCGCGGTCTTGAGCAGACCTTTCGCGTCGCGCGGCGTGGCGGGAGTGCAGATTTTCAAACCGGGCACGTTCGCGAAAAGACATTCCGTGGCGTGCGAATGGGTTGCGCCCAGTTGATGTGCCGGACCGTTCGGCCCGCGAAAAGTAATCGGGATATTAAATTGTCCGCCCGACATCGTGAGCATGTTCGGCGCGTTGTTCACGATCTGGTCGAACGCCACGAAAGAAAAACTGAAGGTCATGAATTCGATGATCGGACGCAGCCCCACCATGGCCGCGCCAACACCCAATCCCGCGAATCCATTTTCGCTGATCGGCGTGTCGATGATGCGCTTCGGCCCGAAGCGTTCGAGCAAACCCTGGCTCACTTTGTAGGCGCCGTTGTATTCGGCGACTTCTTCCCCCATCAGGAAAACATTCGGATCGCGCTCGAGTTCCTCGGCCAGCGCTTCGTTGAGCGCCTGGCGGTAAGTGATTTCCCTCACGCGCCGGCTCCGTTCGCGTAAGTGTAATCGTAAAGCTTTTCGAGGGGCGGCTCCGGGCTCTCTTCGGCAAACTTAACGCTGGCCAGTGCCGTCTCCTTGGCTTCTTTGTCCATCTGATCGAAGCGCTCGTGCGTCAGTTTATCTTCGCGCGTGAGCTGCGCCCGCAACCGCGTGATCGGATCGTCGAGCCGATATTTTTCGAGTTGATCTTTCGTGCGATAACTCGCCGGATCGGACATGGAGTGTCCGCGATACCTGTAGGTGCGGACCTCCGCGAACGCCGGGTGCGGATCGGCGCGAATGGAGCTGATGACCTCGGCAAGTTTGTCGCGCACTTCGCGAAAGTTCATCCCGTCGATCACCGTGCCGGGAATGTCGTAACCTTCCGCGCGATCGACGATCTGCTTGAGTGAAGTCGAGCGCTCCACGCTGGTCCCCATCGCGAAAAGATTGTTCTCGCAGACGAACACGACCCGGAGTTTGTAAAGCGCCGCCAGGTTCAGGGCCTCATGGAACGAGCCTTGATTGATCGCGCCGTCCCCAAAAAAGCAAAGCGTCACCCGATCTTCGTCGCGATACTTCGACGCGAAGGCCATGCCCACGGCCAGCGGAACATGCGCCGCGACGATTGCGTGCCCGCCATACATGTGGCGCTCACGATCGAAATAATGCATCGAGCCGCCGAGGCCGCGCGAGCAACCGGTGGCTTTGCCGAAAAGCTCCGCCATGCAAGCGTTGGCGCTCGTGCCGCGGGCAAGCGCATGCGCGTGATCGCGGTAAGCGGTTATCAAATAATCATCGGGAC
>JBEEHU010000031.1:0-35516 GCA_041167565.1 Verrucomicrobiota bacterium
GCAGTAGCTCGGCTGCGAAAGCGCCGGCAAGCAAAAAAGGCGGACTCAGCGCCGCTGGTCGCAGGAGGCTGTCCGAGTCGATGAAAGCACGATGGGCCAAACGCCGGGCCGGTGCTGCTAGCGCGCCTGCAAAAGCCGCCGATAAGAAAAAAGGCGGACTGACCGCGGCCGGCCGGAAGAAGCTGTCTGATGCAATGAAGGCCAGATGGGCTGCGAGACGGAAAGCCGGCGGCAAGAAATAAGCGGCTCACTGTAAAGTTTACTTCAACGCGAGCTTCCTCACGGATGCTCGCGTTGTTGCTTTCGGGCAATAGCGGCTGACACTGCCGTGGAGCTCGAGCTTTCTATGTCTGGCCGATCCAGGTCGCGGGCGCAATCTCTTCCCAGCGATTACGCACTGCTTCGAATTCGGCCTTACCTAGAAGACCGGCCTCCACCAATTTTGCGTTCTGCCCCCAACGCTCCGGTTTGGCTGTGCCGACGATGGCGGTATGGACATCCGGAACGCTGAGAGTAAAACGCAAGGCATGCGCAATTGATTCCTCGAACGGGCGCTGCCGGATGAATTCGTAGTGGAGTTTGTTTAGCCGGTCCCAGTAGGCGTGATGATAAGAGTCGATCGGTTTGTGATTCTCTTTCCAGGCCGCGTTCGCGATCGGGCGCTTGGCGATTACTCCCATGTTGCGCTCGCGCGCGATGGGCAGAGTTAGATCGAGAGCTTCCTGGTCGGCAATGTTGATCGACGTTTGCAGGGTGTCGAACGCGCCGCATTCCACCGCATACTTTGCGGCGAGACTATCGCCACTGTAGCCGATGTAACGGACGTAGCCTTTCTCACGCGCTTTCTGCAGCGCCGCGATCGCGTCGCCTTTTCGAAGGACGGCTTCGGGACAACTGTGAAGTTGAATCAAATCCAGGCGATCGGTTCTTAGACGAGACAAGCTTCGCTCGATGCTTTCCAGCAAAGAGGAGAGCGACCAATCTTCGCTACCGACTCCGCGGGGATGGCCACACTTCGTGAAAAGATAAAAATCGGCGCGGCGATCAGCCACCGTCTTGCCGATGAGTTCTTCGCTGCCTTGGTAGCACTCGGCGGTGTCGATAACATTTAACCCGGCATCAAGCGCACTCTTGAACAGGCGTTCGACTGTTTCTTCACTGGCGTCCTCAAAACCGATCTCGGCCCCGCCGAAGCCAAGCACGGAAACCTGCATGTCGGTCTGGCCGAGTTGCCGCTTTTCCATCTCTGAATTGTAGGGCGTTTCTGCGAAACGCCAATCGTTAGAACCGCGTCTTAGAAGACGAGCCGCGTCCTGCCTGATCCCGGCTCGATCCGGCCGATTCGTTTGGCCCTTAAGGCCGACATTGCGTGTTCCGCATTCTTTTCCGAAACGATCGCTGTCATGCCGATGCCCATGTTGAAGATTTGATACATCTCCGCAAGATCGACTTTTCCATTTCGTTGCAGCAACTCGAAGATCGGCGGGATGCGCCAGCTCTTCGTAGCGATCACCGCGTCGCAATTCTTCGGCAGGACGCGCGGGAGATTATCGAGCAGGCCGCCGCCCGTGATATGGGCCAGGCCGTGGACGACTCCTTCCGGAATTTTCGCAAGCAACGCCTGATAGTTCCGGTGCACCCGCAGAAGCTCGCTGCCTAACGAATGCTTGATGCCCGCAATTTTCGAGGAGGGTTTTAGTCGCATCGTTTCGAAGAGAACTTTGCGCGCGAGGGAATAACCGTTCGTGTGCAGGCCGTTCGAGGGAAGCCCGAGAATGGCGTCACCATTTCTAACTTTGCTGCCGTCGATCATCTTCAAGCGGTCGACGACGCCGACGATGCAGCCGGCCAGATCATATTCGCCCTTTCGATACATGCCCGGCATCTGCGCGGTCTCGCCGCCGATGAGGGCGCAACCGGCGGCGCGACAAGCCTTCGCGAAACCGGAAACGAGTTGCCCAAACACTCGCCGCTCCAACTTCTCCGCTCCGATGTAATCCAGGAAAAAAAGCGGCCGCGCGCCGAGCACCGCAATGTCGTTCACGCAATGATTCACGAGATCGGCGCCCACCGTGTCGTGCCGATCGAGCGCGAACGCGACCTTCAATTTGGTGCCGACCCCATCGACGCTCGCCACCAGGACCGGCTCGCGCATGCCCGAGAAATTCGGCGCGAACAATCCGCCGAAGCCGCCGATTTTCCCGAGCACTTCAGGTCCCTGAGTGCTCTTAACGCGTGATTGAATCCGCTGTTTGACCAGGTT
This sequence comes from Verrucomicrobiota bacterium, assembly GCA_041167565.1. Classification (GTDB taxonomy): domain Bacteria; phylum Verrucomicrobiota; class Verrucomicrobiia; order Chthoniobacterales; family UBA10450; genus AV80. Next base: position 2,264 of record JBEEHU010000031.1, read on the forward strand.
CCCGAGGTCCACGTCTACCCCAGCACGGGCGTAAGCTTTTTTCTTCTTATCCGCAGATTTCACAGATTGGCGCAGATTAGGTTGGAGAGAAAATCTGTGTTAATCGGCGTAATCTGCGGACGGCAAGTTACTTCAAGTTAGCGAATAGATCCGGATGCGCTTCCTCGGCCGCGAGCGCCTTGGAACGGTTTTCTCGTTTTTCCATGATGTATTTGTCGAGCGCCGGATCGACGGGGAGGGGATAGTTGCCGGTAAAGCAGGCGAGACAAAACTGGTTCTCCGGTTTCCCGGTCGCTCGCACCATGCCTTCCAGATCCAGGTAACCGAGGCTGTCGACCCCGAGGTAATTACAGATCTCATCCATCGGCATCTGATTCGCGATCAGTTTGTCGGGATCGGGGAAATCGATTCCGTAATGGCAGGCGAAACGGTGGGGCGGGCAGCTTACGCGCATGTGCACTTCCTTCGCACCGGCTTCGCGCAGATTCACCACTCGCGCGCGCGCCGTCGTCCCGCGCACGATCGAATCGTCGACGACTACGACGCGTTTCCCTTCCACAGCTTCCTTGATCAGATTCAGTTTTACCCGGACATCGAAATCGCGGATGAGCTGACTCGGCTGAAGAAACGTGCGCCCGATGTAGTGATTGCGAACAAAGGCGTGTTCGTAGGGCAGATGCAACTCGTGCGCAAAACCAAGCGCCGCATAGTTCCCCGAGTCGGGCACCGGAACGACGATGTCGGCCGCAACGGGAAATCTTCGGGCGAGTTCGCGGCCCATCTCTGTGCGAACTTTCGCCACGTTCACGCCGCCCATGATGCTGTCGGGCCGCGCGAAGTAAACGTACTCAAACATGCAGAAGGCGGCTTCTTCCACCGGGAACGGCCATTCCGATCGAATCCCATCGTCGCTGATGATCACGACTTCGCCCGGCTTTATTTCGCGAATGTATTCCGCATGCACGAGATCGAAGGCGCAAGTTTCGGAAGCGAGAATGTAGGCGCCATCGAGTTTGCCGAGGACCAGGGGACGGAAACCGAACGGATCGCGCACGCCGATGATCTCGCGTTCGCTCATGATAATAAGGCTGAATGCGCCCTCCAGCCGGCGCAGCACGCTCAGCGGGCTCCCGCCATTTTTCGACGGCTGCGCGAGCAGGTGCGGAATGATTTCGCTATCAGCCGTGGTTTGAAAAATCGAGCCTTTGCGTTCGAGTTCATCGCGCAGAACGGCGGCGTTGATCAGGTTCCCGTTGTGCGCGACGGCGATCTGGCCGCGGAAGCAATCGACCACGAACGGCTGCGCATTCTTCAACGTGCTCGAGCCCGTTGTCGAATACCGGGCATGCCCGACCGCGCGCGTTCCCTTCAATCGCTCCAGCTCATTCGCGCCGAACACCTGCGAGACCAGGCCCATGTCACGATGGAGCTGGAAGGTTGAGGCCTGGCCGTTGCTCGTGACGATGCCGGCGCTTTCCTGCCCGCGATGTTGCAGCGCAAAGAGCCCATAATATGTGAGCACCGCCGCATTCGGATGGCCGAAGACCGCGAAGATGCCGCACTCGTGTTGCGGATACCCGAGCGCCGGATGTTCCTGTTGCATCGGCGATTCAGACGGCATCGTGAGGAAGCATCCGCTAATCGAAACGCGAATCAATCGGCACAATCGCTACAAACTGCGGAGCGGTTCCGCGTCGCTTTCGACGGCGCGGCGAATGGCGTGGAACCAATCGTCGTGAAGGGTTTCAATCGGCCAGGATAACTCGGAGCCGGATGCTTTGATCGAAAGCGTCCTGGTCGAAACTTCGCCGAGTCTGCGGTGCGGAATACTTTTCGTTCGTAATTGCAACAAAACTTTATCTGCGGCGTCCGGCGCGCAAGAAATCACAATCCGCGACTGAGATTCGTTAAAGAGATTTTGAATCGAAGGCTGAAGATCGATCTTCGCACCAAGCAAACCAGCAGGATTGAAACAAGATTCCGCGAGCGCAACCGCCAGCCCGCCCTCGGAACAATCGTGCGCGCTCCGCACCAGGCCGGCACGGATCAATTCGCGGACCGCGTTTTGCACGGCGAGTTCGCGCTCGACATCCAGCCGTGGCGGCACTCCTTCTTTGCGGCCGTGACAGACTTTGAGGAAACGGCTCGCGCCCATTTCGTCGCCGATTTCGCCGACGAGGATGATTACGTCACCCGCGGCTTTGAAAAATTGCGTGGTGATGTGCGCCTCATCGTCGATCAAACCGATCATCGCCACGGTTGGCGTCGGATCGACCACACCCGCGGGGCTCTCGTTATATAGAGAGACATTTCCGCCGACGACCGGTGTGCCAAATGCGCGGCAGGTTTCGGCGACGCCTTCCACCGCTTCGCGCAGCTGCCAGAAATTCTCGGGCTTGTACGGATTTCCGAAGTTCAGGTTGTCAGTTACCGCGAGCGGAGTCGCGCCGGAGCAGGTCAAGTTGCGGGCGGCTTCCGCCACGGCGATGCGCCCGCCCTCACGCGGATCGAGCCGGCAATAAAGTGAATTGCAATCCGTCGTCGCGGCCAAAATCTTGTTCGCTTCGCGCACACGGAAAACCGCCGCGTCCGACCCTGGCCAGACAACCGTCCCCGTCCGGACCATGTGATCGTATTGGCGATAAACCCAATTTTTGGAGGCGATTGTCGGATCGCGCAGCAATTGGCGCAACGCTTCGTGCGCGTCGTAGCCGCGATCGGTGATCGCCGCGTCGGAATCACCGATTCCGGCTACAGGTTGCTTCGCTTCGCGGGAATAAAGCGGCGCTTCATCCGCCAGCGGCTTTGCTGGAATCTCAGCGACGAGCGAGCCGTTATTCCGGACGCGCATCATTCCATCATCGGTCACACGACCGATCTCCGCGCAAGGCACATCCCATTTTTCGAAAACTTCGCGCACCACATTTTCGCGGCCGCGTTTGGCGATGATCAGCATGCGTTCCTGCGATTCGCTGAGGAGAATCTCGTACGGTGTCATACCCGGCTCGCGTTTTGGAACTTTCGCCAGATCGATCTCGACGCCGGTGGCGCCGCGGCTTGCCGTTTCGCAGGTGGAACAGGTGAGCCCCGCCGCGCCCATATCTTGAATCCCAGCCACCGCATCCGTGGCGAGCAGTTCCAGGCAAGCTTCGAGCAATAATTTCTCTTTGAATGGATCGCCGACTTGAACGGCTGGCCGGTCTTCGCGGGATTCCTCAGTTAGCTCGCGAGAAGCGAAAGCCGCTCCCGCTAGACCATCACGACCTGTCTCGGCGCCGACATAAAAGACCGGATTCCCAACGCCGCTGGCTGCGCCACGCGCAAGCTGTTCATGCCGCAAAACGCCAAGGCAAAAAACGTTTACGAGCGGGTTCCCCTCGAAACTTTCGTCGAAATAAATTTCGCCGCCGATCGTGGGAACGCCGATGCAGTTGCCGTAATGGGCAATACCAGCGATCACACCGGTAAAAAGCCGTCGATTAGCTGCCACATTCGCACCCTCCGTGATCGGTCCGAAGCGCAATGAGTTAAGGAGAAACTCCGGCCGCGCACCCATCGTGAAAATATCCCGGATGATTCCGCCGACGCCGGTGGCCGCACCCTGGAAGGGCTCGATCGCGCTCGGATGGTTATGGCTTTCGATCTTGAACGCGACCGCCCAGCCGTCGCCGATATCTACCACGCCCGCGTTTTCTTCACCGGCCTTCACCAGAATATTCGGCCCGGTGGTCGGAAATTTCTTCAGCTCCTTTCTCGAATTTTTGTAGGAACAATGCTCGCTCCACATCACCGAGAAGATTCCCAGCTCGGTGAAATTCGGCTCGCGGCTGAGGATCTTTTTGATCCGCTCGAACTCCTCCGGGGTCAGGCCGTGCTTCGCGACAAGCTCGGGAGTCACTTTCGGTTCGGCGGCGGGCATTGTGCTCGCACGTTAGCCGACACGATTTGATTCCACAATTCCCGGCAACGCCGGAACGCCCTCTTCTTTCAGCGCCGCCGCATAACCACGAGGTCCTGGTATCCGGCAATTGCGCCGTCGATCACATCGACGATTTCGAAATAGCGGTTCCAATGTTGGTAGATGTAGCGCCGGCTGTGGAAAACGTTTTTGTAGTAATCGCTCTTCTTCACCTCCGGCAACACCTCATCGAGATCGGGGCAGCGGCCGTAAACGTGGAACCCGGTTTGCTGCAGCGCGAGGAAGCGCTGAAAATCGCCGTCCGCCCGCAGAAAAGCGATTTCGGCCTGGATCGACATCAACACCGCGGCGCCCGGTTTGGTGATGCGCTGCAATTCTGCCAGCCAGCGGTTCTGGTCGGCTTCGGAAAGATGGGTGAATACCGAGATCCCGTAAACCAGATCGAAACTTCCGTCCGCGAATGGCGTGGGTGGATCGAGATCGATGCGAGCAAACTCCGCCGCGGCGATATTTTTTTTGCACCACTCGATGTTGTCAGGGTCAATATCGACGCCGGTTAGTTTTCGCGGTGCAAGTTCGCCTACGAAACGCGCTACCCGGGCGCAGCCGCAACCCCAGTCGAGGATCGCTGCGTAGTCCGCGTAATCGCGCTCGAAATAATCCTGGAGCGCTCGACGCAGCGTGAGGCAATCAGTGAATCCCAACGATTCGAAAAGGATCGGATCGGCAGTGCCCGCAGTCCGAACCCGGCGCTCCGGCTCCGCCTGCACTCTCGGCGTCAATCGCAAATACCAATCCTGGTAAGGTGATAATGCCCGGCCGGAGCCCGGTCGAAATTCGACTCGCAAAGTCTCCGCGTTGCCGAGCTGGCTCATCGGCATGGCGCAGCGAAAGTTATATCGAGTAGCGTCGCCGCTTAATCCGTAGCGTTCCACGACGGTGTCGACGGCTGGGTCTGCGGGGCGTTCCACGATAGGACATTCAATCCCATTCACGAAAAACCGTAGCGGCATCGGCAGATCGTCGGGCGGAATGGCCCAACCGTGGAAAACCAGGTCGCCATTCTCTTCTCGCGCGAGCCACAAGATCCAAAGACCGCCGCCGAGCAATTGGTTTCGCGCGATGCGGTAAGTCTCTTCCAGCATTCTGTTGCGCACGTTAGCTGATGTGACCTACGGCTCAACTCACGAAAGATTTTACGGTCGATCGCGAGATGCAAGATTCGTTGAATACGAAAGCGGCCGGAGCAGTCCAACCTTCACCGGGCGGAGACATCTGTCAGGCCGTCCGGCTGGCGCTTTGGAAACGAATCCAAACTGTCACTACAACAAACAAATAGAAGGGAACTATTGTGAAAAAAAGCATGCTAATCCTCGCTTGCGCTGCGATCGCGCCTTTCGCGTTCGCTCAAACAAGCACGACTACCACGGAGGCGACGACGACGAAGAATCCCGTCGCGACTGAATCGACAACGACGACCACCACCACTTCAACCGATGGTACCGTCACCACCTTCGAACCCGGCAAGACCATCGTGGTCCGCAAGGTCGGTGTGACCGATCCCATCAGCTATGTGCTGGGCAAGACGGTGCGTTACGTGAACAAGGCCGGAAGAGAAATCGAAGCCGCGACGATCAGACCCGGCGCCAACGTGCACGTTTATTATGACGGCACCGGCGAGACCCGCGTGGTTAATCGCGTCGTCGTCGACGAATAAACATCCGAAACAACATTAACCGGGAAGCCGCAGGTTCCGCGTGAACCTGCGGCTTTTCATTTTCCGCTGGAACGCGCAGGATAGCGGCATGGACATCAGCACGATCGCGAACGTGGCCACGGCCATCACGGTGCTGACCGGCGTGATCTTTGGCTGGTTCGAGGTGCGCCATTTTCGGCGGGAACGCGAGGAGCGTGCCGCCTTCGAGCTGCTTCACACGATGCTGACGAGCGAGTGGCTGCGGTCGGCGGTCCTCATCGATACCGTGCCGGACAACGTCGCCCCGGAGATTTTGGAAGCAGACGCGCGGATGCTCGATGCCGCGCACTCCATCGGGCTGATCCTGGAGGCGGTCGGCTACGCGGTTTATGCGCGCATCGTTCCGCTCGCGATGGTGGACGACATGATGGGCGGGATTGTCCGCGTGACGTGGCGGAAGATGGAGCGCTACGTGATGCACGACCGCGCGCGCAGCGGATCGCAGAAAGGCTGGGAATGGTTCCAATGGCTTTACGTCCAGCTGGAGCGGCATAACAAGAGCAAGACCAGCCTGCGGTTTGGCGCCTTCGAAGCCCATCGGGATTGGAAGCCATAGAGTTGCGTTTCCGGCCCAAATCGCAGAGCATTACCCGTGGCTTTTGACCTAAAAGAGATCATCGCGGCGCGGCTGGGAGAGAATTACCAGCTCCACGAACGCCATCTCAACCGGACGCTCGTGGCGGCGCAACGCGTGATCGGTTTCGACAAGGTCTATGCGCGGGCGGAGGGCGCGTATCTCTATGACATGGATAACGCCGCGTACCTCGATTTCCTGAGCGGCTACAGCGTTTTTAATATCGGCCGGAACCATCCGGTGGTGAAGAAGGCGATCCGCGACGTGCTGGAACTCGATCTGCCCAACATGGTGCAGATGGATTGCTCGCTCCTCAGTGGATTGCTGGCGGAGGCGGTGACCAAGCGCACGCCGCCGCATCTCGACGCGGTTTTCTTTTGCAATTCCGGCACCGAGGCGATGGAAGGCGCCTTGAAATTTGCGCGCGCGGCCACGCAGCGGAAACGGGTGATCTCGCTCGAGAGCGCGTTTCACGGGCTCAGCTTGGGATCGCTCTCACTCATGGGTTGCGAAAGTTTTACGGAAGGGTTCGGCCCGCTCATGGAAGGTTTCGAAACGCGCGTCGCGCTGGACGATATCGAGACGCTCGAACGGGAACTGGCGAAACGCGATGTGGCGGCATTCGTCATCGAGCCGGTTCAGGGCAAAGGCTGCAAGTCGCCGAAGACGGATTTCTTTCAGCGCGCCCAGGAACTTTGCCGCAAGCACGGGACCATGTTTCTCTGCGACGAGATTCAGACAGGACTGGGGCGCACCGGAAAGATGTTCGGGTTCGAACATTGGAATCTCGAACCGGACATCATCACGCTCGCGAAAAGCTTGAGCGGCGGATACGTTCCATGCGGCGCGATCGTGACCCGGCGCGAAATTTATCAGAAAACCTTCAGCCGAATGGACCGTTGCGTAGTGCATTCGACCACGTTCGGACGAAACAATCTGGCGATGGCTTGCGGCCTCGCCTCGCTGGAAGTGATCGACGACGAAAAGCTCGTCGAGAACGCCGGGAAGATGGGCGCGCTCCTGATGGAGCGGATCGATGCGCTGCGCGCGAAGCATTCCTTCATCAAAGAAGTGCGCGGCAAAGGGCTCATCATCGCGATCGAGTTCCATGAGCCGACGGAATTCAAACTCAAGATGGGGTGGAAGCTTTTGCACAAGGTCGACAAGGTCCTTTTCGCACAAATGGTCGTGACCCAGATGTTGAGCAAGCATAGCATCCTCACGCAGGTCGCCGGCCACGCCATGGATGTGGTGAAGATCCTGCCGCCACTCATCATCGGCGAACGCGAAGTCGAAATGTTTGTCACCGCGCTGGACGATGTCCTCACCGAGTGCCGGAAATTCCCCGGCCCGATGTGGGAAATCGGGCAAAATTTTGTCCGGCACGCGCTCGGTTCGAGGCGATCACCGGCTGATCGCCATCCGATTTCAGCGTAGGAGACACGCCCGAACAGGGCTCCCCAGAAAGGGTGAAAAAAAGCGCTAGATTAATACGTCTGCCGCGTTACAATAGGCGCCGCATGCGCCCCCAGTTTGGTCAAACGCACTCTATGTTCACGCCTATTCTTGCCACTCGCGGCCGAATTCTTCTGCGCTGTTCCCTCATTGCGTGTTGCCTGGCTTCTGTTCTTTTTCTCGCCAGTCTCCAAAATGGCTTTGGTTTTTCACTGAACGGCTATCGCTGGCCGTCCGGCTCGCAGATCGGCATGAGTTTGGGACTTAACCGTCCTCCCGTCCCGCTTCAAGATGGCAGCGCTTCCTGGAATGCATCGGCGGCGGATGCGCTCGCCATTTGGAACCAGTACGTCGATATCGTGAAGTTCGTCGAAGCTCCCGCGACAAGCCCGTCCGGCGGCGATGGGGCGAATTCGGTTTTCTTCTCGAATACGATTTATGGCCAGGCTTTCGGCAGCACGACGCTCGCCGTGACGATCAACTATTCGAACCTCGGGAGTGGTGTCTTCACCGAGACCGACGTGATCTTCAACAACGCCATAACTTGGAATTCCTATCGCGGCCCGATTCAAGGTTCAGGCGCGACCGCGACCTACGATTTCCATCGCGTCGCGCTCCATGAGTTTGGACACGTCCTCGGGCTCGATCACCCCGACCAGCACGGCCAAAACGTCATAGCCTTGATGAATTCGATCATCACCGACCTCGATCATCTGGCGGATGACGATATCGCCGGTGGGCAATCTTTATATGCTCTAAGGATTACGAGCAATCTTTCCCCTTTCAGTGTTCAGGCCGGGAATAGCTTTGTTTATCAAATTACGGCGAATAATAATCCCTCGAGTTTTGAGGCCAGTCCTCTGCCGCCTGGCCTTCAAATCGACTCGGCATCGGGGCGAATTTCCGGCATCCCGACGGCGGGCGGAACATATGATGTGACCGTGACGGCACATGGAACTCCGAAGGACGCTTCCGCGATTGTTCGGATTGTTGTGGTCGGGCCCGTGATCCAGAGCAGCCTCTCCGCCACGGCAGATATCGGACAGAGTTTCTTCTACTATATATTTGCCAGTCGTCCGGCCTCCAGTTTTGGCGCTGATGGTCTTCCTCCCGGCCTGACGATCAATGCTGGAAATGGCATGGTTAGCGGCGTCCCAACTGTCGCGGGAACTTTTGACGTTGCCGTAGTAGCACACACGGCGGTCGGCGATGCGCGGGCCACAGTCCGAATGGTAGTTCTTCCGCCGCGGATCACGAGTTTCTCTCCTTACACGATCGATATCGGGAGCAGTATGAATTATCGAGTTTCAGCCACAGGGCAGCCAACGAGTTTCACTGCAAGTCCCCTCCCGCAAGGCCTTCAGTTTGATTCGACCACGGGCACGATCTCCGGAGTTCCCACCGTGAGCGGCACGTATCAAATTGCGCTAACCGCCCATACTCCGTACGGCGACGCGACGGGGACACTGCAAATGACGGTGATGGCGCCGAGAATTTTGATCCCGGCTTTCCCTGGCGTATCCATCGGGAGCACTTACCGCTTGCAAGTCGCTGCTACTGGTCAGCCAAGTAGCTACAGCGCGAGTGGGCTTCCCGCCGGTGTGACGATCGATCCTGCCACAGGTCTCGTATCCGGCGTTCCGGCACTATCCGGCACTTACAGCATAACGATTGTTGCGCACACGCAGTTTGGAGATGCATCTGCGACGTTCAACTTTGTCGTCACGCCGCTGCCCGCTTTTCAAAACCCAGTTGCGGCGATTCCGATCAGCGTACCCAGCCCGGGATTAATGGTCGCCGATCCCCAAAGACCTCGCGTCTACGTCTACGTGCCAACTGCTGTCGTCATCATCGACACCAACACGCTCACCGTTCTAAAAACGATTCCAATTTCGCATCGGGCTCTCGATTTCACCGTTTCAGCGGACGGCAGCAAGCTGTGGATCGCCTATGGTCCCAGTGACGGTGCGCGCGCGTTGGGAAGGATAGACCTCAATACACTTGGCGCGCTGCCTGATCTGCCCACCAATCTCGAGACTTGGCGCATACGAGAAGGTCTCGAGGGAAAACTCTACGTTTCTGACCTATTCGGTTCTCTTATTCAAGTCGACGGCGCCACCGGGGTGTCTCAGCCGCCTTTTTGGAAAGGCCAGGCCATGTCTTATCTCGAGATAAGTCCGGACCGACGCACGCTGTATGTTGGAGACTCTGGCACCGAACCAAACGGCCAGGGAAGCTCCCTCAGCCGGTTCGACATCTCGACCGCTACCCCGGCCATGCTTCAGCGGACAACGCAGTTTGGAGTGGGTGGTCAGGCCTTAACCATCAGTCACAATGGTCAATTCGTAACCTTTACAACGGCTTACAAGGGAACATTCGAAGTCGCCGGTTCCGATTTGACGAAAGTTTATGGAACAATTCCTTCGCCGATTGCTGGTGGCTCTGGCATGGCGAGTCCCATGGCATTCAGCCATGATGACACCCAAACTTACGAGATTCATTCTTATTCGTCGAAGCTTAACGTTTACGACCCTGCCACGTACAAAATTGTTCGCGTCATCGACTTAAACGGGACTGCCTATGACGCGAGAATGGTTGTCGATAACACGAATTCCTATTTGTTTGTGACTGGCCACGGTTTTGGCCAACTCGAGGTTTATTCGACAGGCCTAAAGCCACCACCCTCCGCCCCCAACAGCTTGTTGAACATCTCGACACGATTACGAAGCCAGGGTGGTGACAATGTGTTGATCGGCGGCTTCATCATCACCGGACAGGAGGACAAGAAGCTCGTACTGCGGGCGATCGGCCCTTCGCTTTCCCTTTCCGGGAAGTTGGGCGATCCGGCGCTGGAATTATACGACGCGAACAGCGCGTTGGTCGCGCAAAATGACAATTGGAATGCTCACCGAGCCGACGTTCTCGCGACAGGCCTCGCCCCATCGGACGAACATGAAGCGGTAATCGCAGTTACGCTCCAACCGGGGCGCTACACCGCGGTTGTCCGTGGCGTGAATGACTCGAGCGGAGTCGCCTTGGTGGAAGCTTATGATCTAACGGCCACTTCCAATTCCAAACTCGCGAACATCTCGACCCGCGGGAAAGTCGAAACCGGGGATAATGTCATGATCGGCGGATTTATTCTTGGCGGCGACCAGGTTACCGGTGTCGCCGTGCGCGCGATCGGGCCCTCCCTGGCAAATTTCGGCATCGCGGGCGAACTGACCGATCCCATGTTGGAGGTTTATAACGGAAACGGCGCGCTCGTCGCGCAGGATGACGATTGGCGCATGTATCAGGAACAGATGTTGATCGATTCCGGACTGGCGCCCTCTGACAACCGCGAATCCGCCATGCTCCTCTGGCTTCAGCCCGGAGCTTATACCGCCATGGTGCGCGGGAAGGACAACAGCGCCGGTGTGGGACTGGTCGAGGTCTATAATCGCGACGCGAAGTAGTTTGGTATTGTCCCGCTCGGCGGCGGACGCTACGCTGAACGCACCACCGAGGCCATTTCGTTTCGGTAAATCTCAGGAGCAAATGTCATGACTACCGCCACTGCCGACCAGGAAAAAACGGGAACGAAACTGAGCCAGCTCGATCAGCTCAGAAAATTTACGATCGTGGTCGCCGATACGGGCGACTTCCAGAGCATCAAGGAATTCAAGCCGCGCGACGCGACGACGAATCCGAGCCTGATCTACGCGGCGACGCAGAAGGAACAGTATTTTCACCTGCTCGACGAGGTGCTGGCGGAGCGAAAGAATTCAGGTCTGTCCGGCGCCGCCCAGATCGAGGACATCATCGATCATTTGCTCGTAAAATTTGGGTGCGAGATTCTGGAGATCGTGCCGGGACGGGTTTCGACCGAAACCGACGCGCGGCTCTCGTTCGATACCGAAGGTTCGATCAACAAGGGGCGGCAACTAATCAAGCTCTATGAAGAGAAGGGGATCGATCGGCAGCGGGTGCTTATCAAAATCGCGTCGACGTATGAAGGGATCAAAGCCGGCGAAGTGCTGGAGAAGGAAGGGATCAATTGCAACCTGACCCTGATGTTTTCGTTGCCGCAGGCGGTGCTCTGCGCGGAGGCGGGCATCGAACTGATCTCGCCGTTCGTCGGGCGCATCTACGATTGGTACAAAGCGGCGAACAAGAAGGATTACACAGGGGCCGAGGATCCCGGAGTCCAGTCGGTGCAGGAGATCTACACCTATTACAAAAAGTTCGGCCACAAGACCGAGGTGATGGGCGCAAGCTTCCGCAACATCAGCCAAATCCTCCAGCTGGCTGGCTGCGACTTGCTCACGATCAGCCCCGACTTGCTCGAGAAACTGGCTGAATCCGACGGACCAGTGGAACGCAAGCTCGATCCGGACAAAGCGAAGAGCGCGAACGTGGAGCGCCTCGAACTCGACGAGAAGAAATTCCGATACCTGTTTAACGACAACGCGATGGCGACGGAAAAAACGTCGGAAGGCATCCGGAAGTTCTCGGCCGATATCGTGAAGCTCGAGAAATTCGTCGCGGGCAAACTCTAGGTGAATCGAGCGCTCCGCGCTCGATGCCAGATCGTCACATCGCGCGGCGGAGCGCGCGATCCACCATGTTCAACGTCGTCCTGATCGAGCCGGAGATTCCGCCGAATACCGGCAACATCGGACGGCTCTGTCTCGCCACCGATTCCACGTTGCATCTGGTTAAGCCGCTTGGGTTCTCGATTGAGGATCGCGAACTGAAACGCGCGGGCCTCGATTACTGGAAGGAGGTAAACGTGCGCCTGTGGGATTCATTCGAGGATTTGGGCGGCGCGAACCCGCCTCAGACGCGGTTCTTTTTTCTCACGACAAAATCGCAGCGCGCCTACTGCGACGTTCGTTTTGAGCCGGGGGATTTTCTCGTTTTCGGGCGCGAGACCAAGGGCCTGCCGGAAGCCCTGCTCGCGGCTCATGCCGACCATTCGCTCACGATTCCGATGCAGGGGACACGCAGCCTCAATCTCGCCACCGCCGTCGCGATCGTCTTGTTCGAGGCGGTGCGCCAGCAGCGTTGATGGGTATTGTTACGAGACGGGTTGAATAAACGGCCCGGGCTGCTGTCTAACCTCTCGGATACAATTATGAAAACATTCCTACTTTTAGCTATTTCTCTCACTACCGCTCTGGCGCAAATCGCGAGCGCGGAGGAGGTGGACAAGACGGTGGTCAAGCATCCGAACAAGCATTCGAATGCGCCGGCCAATCGACAGGCTCCGGTTGGGCCGAGAGTCCAGCCAAACGCCACGGTGCGCCAGCACACGCCGGTTTATCAGGCGCCGCAGATCAACCGTGCGAACACGAATCAGAACTTCAGGACGCGCACCTTCACGAACCAGGATTCCGTGCGGCAGCCGAACCGGTTCCGCCAGAACTCGGAGTTTACTCCTCGGGTTCGCAGGAACCCGAATGTGGTGACGACACCTCCGGCCACGACAATCCCGCAGACAAACACCACGGCGCAATCGAACGTCTTTGCGCGGAATCGTTCCGACTGGCGCAATCGAAACCGGACGAACACAAACGTGCAGCAGAATCGGAACGTACAGCAGAACCAGAACTGGCAGCAGAACCAGAGTTCCGCCAACCTCAGCTGGTCGGATGCGCGCCAGCGTCACGATCGTAATCGTCATGACCGGGGCTGGTGGAGAAGCCGCTATTCCCGGTTCGCGCTCTTCGGCAGCGGATATTATTTCTGGGACAACGGCTACTGGTTCCCAGCCTACGGTTACGATAACTACTACAACTCGTACGCGTATGATGAGCCGATCTACGGTTACAATGATTTGGATCCCACCCAGGTCATTGCCAGCGTCCAGACGGAGCTTCAGCGCCTCGGATATTACCGCCTCGCCGTGGATGGCCTGATGGGGCCGGGGACGCGGGCCGCGATCGCAAACTTCCAGCGCGACAACGGCCTCTCGATCACTGCCGCAATCGATCGGCCGACCTTGCAAACGCTTGGTTTGGGTTAACGAGAAAACACTTTCGTTTTTCGAAGCCGCACGATGGGATGACCGTCGTGCGGCTTTTTTGTATGCGCCGCGATTGCGCGCAGGAACGATCGGGCCAATGCTGATGGCCCGATGACTCAAACGCAACTCGTCGCCCAAGATCTGCGCCGGTCTTTTCGAATCGGTTCGCGGCGCATCGAGGTGTTGCGCGGAATTTCTCTCAGCGTCGCGCAGGGTGAAGCGGTTTTCCTTTGCGGCGCATCCGGCGCGGGAAAGACGACGCTCTTGTACACCCTCGCCGGGCTCGAGCGTCCCGAATCGGGCACCGTGGAATTCGAAGGGCGGCGGCTCTATTCCGGAAGCGCTTCTTCGCAGGCCGAATTGCGAAACCGGAAAATGGGATTCGTTTTCCAAGGCTATTTCCTACTGCCGGAATTGACCGCGCTGGAAAACGTCATGCTGCCGGGAATGATCGGCGGGAAAGGGAAACGCGCCGTCGGCGAAGCGAGCCTGAAGGACGTCGGCCTGGCCGAGCGGATGCACCATTTGCCGGCGGAACTTTCCGGGGGCGAGCAACAGCGGGTGGCCATCGCCCGTGCTCTGACCAATGACCCCGACATCATTTTCGCGGACGAACCGACGGGCAATCTCGATTCAAAAACGGGCGACTCGATCATGGACCTCCTCCTGGACCTGGCGCGAACCCGGCAGAAGACCTTGCTGGTAGTGACGCATGATTCGCGGCTCGCCGAACTTGGCGATCGGCAATTGCGAATGGTCGATGGTTTGCTTCAATAGAGTGGAGCGCTGCGTCGATCCGGCGCCGCCCAGTTAAGATGAACGGCCGATGGTTCGCTTGTTTCCAGATTGTTGTTTGCCTTGGCATCACCAGGCTCGCGCGAGCGCAGGAAACAGGGCTGGCGCCGAAACAGTTCAACGTTCTCGAATCGAAACAGGGAACCTATGCCGCCTCCGCGGGAGCAATGGTCGAGCGGCAACTCCGCCCTCGCGGGATTGACGATCCGATGACACTGCGAGCCATGTCCAAAGTGCCGCGAGAAAAATTCGTGCCGCCGGAATTGAGGGCCAGCGCTTATGAAGATCGACCGCTGCCGATCGGTTACGGCCAGACGATTTCGCAGCCGTTCATCGTCGCCTTCATGACGCAACAACTGAAACCGAAAGCCACCGACCGCGTTCTGGAAATCGGAACCGGCTCGGGGTATCAAGCGGCGGTGCTCTCTGAATTAGTGGCGCAGGTTTACTCGATCGAAATCGTGAAACCGTTGGCGGAACGCTCGGCGGCGTTATTGCGCGAGCTGGGTTACAAGAATGTCCAGGTGAAAGCCGGCGATGGCTACAAGGGCTGGCCCGAACACGCGCCCTTCGACGCGATCATCGTCACGGCCGCGCCCGATCACGTGCCGGCGCCGCTGGTCGAGCAGTTGAAGGAGGGCGGACGCATGATCATTCCGGTGGGCAAGACGAGCGCGCAGGAGCTCTATTTGCTCGAGAAGCATGGCGGTCAGGTCCGGCAGACCGCGGTGATTCCGGTGAGGTTTGTGCCGTTGACGCGCGAGCGCGACGAAAAGGGGAATGGGTTGAAACGCTGAAGCGTTGACGCTTCACGCGTTTCCCAACTTCCCCTTGAATTGCCTGCCGAACCACCGAACGTTTTTTCGTGCTTACAAAAACTTCGACAGCTGGTGCGGCGGTGATGGACGAACCGAAAAGGAGCGGAACGACTCCGAAGGTTGCGGTGAAGCCTGCGATTGAAACGCAGTCGAAAGCTTCGACCACGGAAGCGAAAGAGCTGACCATTTATCTCGACGGAAAATTCGTGCCGGAAGCGGACGCGAAAGTTTCCGTGTTCGATCACGGTTTGCTTTATGGCGACGGAATCTTTGAAGGGATTCGTTTCTACAATGGCCGCGTCTTCCGGCTGGAGGAACATCTCGAGCGGCTCTGGGATTCGGCACGGTCGATCTGCCTCGAGATTCCGATCGGCCGCGGCGAAATGACGGAAGCTCTCCTCGAGACGATCCGGCGAAACGGTTTGAACGAAGGTTACATCCGTCTCGTCGTCACGCGCGGTGTCGGCAATCTCGGATTGAACCCGACGCAATGTAAGCATCCGAGCGTCATTATCATCGCGACGACGATCGCGCTCTATCCGAAGGAAGTTTGCGAAAAAGGTCTCACGGTTGTGACCTGTGCGACGCGGCGGACCAGCCCGGCCGCGCTCAATCCGGCGGTGAAGTCGCTGAATTATTTGAACAACGTCATGGCGCGAATCGAGGCGAACCTCGCCGGCGCCGACGAAGCGCTGATGTTGAATGAAGCCGGCAACGTGGCGGAATGCACGGCCGACAATGTCTTCATCATCAAGCGCGGCCAGATTTTCACGCCGCCGATTGCAGCGGGAGCGCTGCGTGGGATCACCCGATCGGTCGCGTTCGACATCGCGGCGGAGCTCGGTCTGAAAATCACCGAAACCGACATCACACGCCACGATGTTTTCGTTGCCGATGAGTGCTTCCTCACCGGCACGGCGGCGGAAGTGATTCCAGTTGTAAAGGCCGACGGACGAATGATCGGGAACGGCAAGCCGGGCTCTATCACCACGAGAATGATCGGCCGCTTCCGGGAACTAACTCGCGAAACCGGCACTCCGATTTTTGTCTAAACCGGCGGATGCGCAGGTCGGCGCAAAAGGTGCTGAAGATGTCCGGAGTTGAATGTTTCCGGCGTTTGGAGGTCTAATCTACAGCGATGTTGTGCGACGTTTGCAAATGCAATGATGCGACAGTTTTCCTGACGCAGATTCTCGAGGGCAAAATGCAGAAGGTGAATCTCTGCGATGCCTGCTCGAAGGAAAAAGGCGTGCAGGATCCCACCGGTTTTGCGTTGGCCGATCTCCTGCTCGGGATCGGCGCGGCGGAGGAGATCGAGAAAGGCGCGCCATCGCAAAAATGCCCGATCTGCGGTTTCACCCAGGCTGATTTTAAAAAGACGGGCCGGCTCGGTTGCAGCGTTTGTTACGTTACCTTTGCCGAGGGTTTGGGGAGTTTGCTCAAGGCAATGCACAAAGGCACGGAGCATGTCGGCAAGCTTCCGCAGCGCGCTCATCGCGAGATTGAATTGGACGACCGCATGCGCTCTTTGGCGGAGGATTTGGAAAAGGCGGTGGCGGAGGAAAACTACGAAAACGCCGCGGCGTTGCGCGACAAGATCAAACAACTCGAACACGAGAAAGCCGTCTAGGAAATGAAATTTGCCAACATCATGTCGACCGGAGGCGAGTGGCTGCGCGGCGAAGGACCGCACCACCAGATCGTGATCAGCAGCCGGGTGCGATTGGCGCGGAACCTAAAGCAGCGCGCCTTTCCCGGCTGGGCCAAGAAAGCCGAACGCACCCAAATCCTCGAGCTCATCAAGCCGCGCGTCGAAGAGCTGCCGGAAATGCAGGATTCGTTTTCGGAATTGTTGCAGGACCTTTCCGCGCTGGAAAAACAGGTGCTGGTCGAGCGCCATCTCATCAGCCGCGAGCACGCCGCGAAAAGTGTCGGCAGCGCCGTGATCATGAATCGCCGCCAGACTCTCAGCATTATGATCAACGAGGAGGACCATCTGCGGATGCAATCGATCCGCTCCGGTCTCCAGTTAAAGAGCGCGTTCAAGCTTGTCGATAAAGTGGACAGCACGCTCGAGGGAAAACTCGATTTCGCCTATGACGCGCGTCTCGGTTATTTGACCGCGTGCCCGACCAACGTGGGCACCGGCATGCGCGCTTCGGCGATGCTGCATCTTCCCGGCCTGGTCTTGAGCGAGATGATCAATCAAGTCATCCAGGCCGTGAACAAAATCGGTCTGGCGGTGCGCGGCCTCTATGGGGAAGGGACTGAGGCGATGGGGAATCTCTTCCAGATTTCCAACCAGACCACGCTGGGCGAGAAGGAAGACGAGATCGTGAATCGGCTCAGCAAAGTGATCGAGACGATCATCGAAAAGGAACACGACGCCCGCCAGATGTTGATCCAGAAAAAGTCCAACACACTCTGGGACCAGATCGGCCGCGCTTACGGCGTGCTCACTTTCGCCCACGCCATGACTTCGAAAGAAGCGCTCAATCTGCTCTCGATCATCAAGCTCGGCGTCGATCTCGGCGCGTTCCCGGAGGACCGGCGTTTGCCGATCGATGAGCTGTTCATCGATACCCAGCCGGCGCATTTGCAAAAAAGCTCGCAACAGAAGCTGAACGCGGAAGAGCGCGACCATTTGCGCGCCCAGATTATTCGCGAGCGTTTGCGGGCCTTCCCTAAACCTGATATTAGTAAAGTGGCGAAGGAATCGGAGAACGGATCGAATCCCGAGCCGCCAACCAATGAATAATTTCACTCCGCGGGCCCAGCAAGTTCTGGCGCTTGCTCGAAAAGAAGCCGATCGCTTCAACCATAATTACGTCGGGACCGAGCACCTGTTGCTCGGCCTGATCAAGCTTGGCCAGGGCGTTGCCGTCAACGTTCTCCAGAAGATGGGTCTCGACCTCGAAACGGTGCGGATGGAAGTCGAGAAGCAGGTCGGCTCCGGACCGGAAACAAAGATGGTCGGCAATATTCCGTACACGCCGCGGGTGAAGAAAGTTCTCGCGCTCGCTGGCAAGGAAGCGAAAGCGCTCAATCATTCCTACGTCGGGACCGAGCATATTTTGCTAGGCCTCCTGCGTGAAGGCGAGGGCGTTGCCGCGCGCGTCCTCAAGAGTTTGGAAGTGGATATCGAGCGGACCCGCAACGAAATCCTGAAGGAACTCGATCCTAATTTCACGCCGCCGGAATCGGAACAGGAAGGCAACGGCGAGCCATCGTCCGGCAAAAAAGATGTGAAGACGCCGGCGTTGCGCGCTTTCGGCCGCGATCTCACGGAGCTGGCGAAGAAGGGCGAGCTCGATCCGGTCATCGGCCGGCACAACGAAATCGAACGTGTTATTCAGGTTCTCTGCCGGCGGACCAAAAACAATCCGGTTTTGCTCGGTGAAGCGGGTGTCGGTAAGACCGCGATCGCGGAAGGATTGGCGCAGGAAATCGCGAGCGGCAATGTTCCCGAGTTATTGCGCGACAAAAAAGTCGTGACGCTCGATCTGGCCTTGATGGTCGCGGGCACGAAATATCGCGGCCAATTCGAAGAGCGAATCAAAGCGGTCATGGACGAAATTCGCCGATCCAAAAATGTCATTCTTTTCATCGACGAGCTGCACACGATTGTCGGCGCTGGTTCGGCCGAGGGCGCGATGGATGCCTCCAATATCATCAAGCCGGCTTTGAGCCGCGGCGAGTTGCAGTGCGTTGGAGCAACCACGCTCAATGAGTATCGCAAATATATCGAGAAGGACGCGGCGCTGGAGCGGCGCTTCCAGACGGTCAAGGTTGAGGCGCCGACCATCGAGGAAACGATCCTGATTCTAAAAGGGCTGCGTCCGAAGTACGAGCAGCATCACAAGGCGAAGCTGACGGATGAAGCTCTAGAGACCGCGGTGAAACTTTCCGAGCGTTACATCACCGGCCGTTTCCTTCCCGACAAAGCAATCGATGTCATGGACGAAGCCGGCGCGCGCGCGCGGATCAATGCGATGACGCGGCCGCCGGATGTGAAGGAGATCGAAAAAGAGATCGAAGAGATTCGCGTCGAAAAAGAAGCTGCGATTAAGGCCCAGGATTTCGAGAAAGCCGCCTCGCTCCGAGACAAGGAAAAGCAAACGAAAGAAAAGCTCGACGGGATTCTGGCACGCTGGCGGGAGGAGCGGGAAGAGAAGGAAGTGCTCGTGACCGCGGACGACATGATGCACATCATCTCGAAAGTGACCGGTGTTCCCCTCCAGCGAATGGAGCAAAAGGAAACCCAGAAGCTGCTCGCGATGGAAGCGGAATTGAGGCAGCGCGTCATCGGCCAGGACGAAGCGGTCACCGCCATCAGCAAGGCGTTGCGGCGCTCGCGCGCGGATCTAAAAGATCCGAAGCGGCCCATCGGCTCCTTCGTGTTTCTTGGACCGACAGGTGTCGGCAAAACTTTTCTTGCGCGCACACTTGCGGAATTCATGTTCGGCGATGCCGACGCGCTCATTCAGATCGACATGTCGGAGTACATGGAAAAGTTCACCGCGTCGCGGTTGATCGGTTCGCCTCCGGGTTATGTCGGTTACGAGGAGGGGGGCCAGCTTTCCGAAGCGGTCCGCCGCCGGCCATATTCGGTCGTGCTTTTCGATGAAGTCGAGAAAGCGCATCCGGATGTGATGCATCTCCTGCTCCAGATCCTGGAAGAGGGCAAGGTGACGGATTCGTTAGGCCGCAAGATCGATTTCCGGAACACAATCATCATCATGACCTCAAACGCCGGGGCGGAGCTCATCCGGCGCCAGACGACTATGGGGTTCGGGGCGCCGACCGATTCCTCGGATTACAATTCGATGCGGGACAAAATTCTTGAGGAGACGAAGCGCGTCTTCAAGCCCGAGTTTTTGAATCGCCTCGACGAGATCATCGTCTTCCACACGCTGAGCAAACCGGACCTTTTGAAGATCGTCGATCTGGAAGTCAACAAGGTGAAGCGGCGTCTGAAGCTGAAAGAAATCGAGATCGTGCTCGACGAGCCGGCGCACGAGTTCGTCATCAACAAGGGATACGATCCGACTTACGGCGCGCGTCCGATGCGGCGCGCAGTCGAGCGTTATCTCGAAGATCCGCTCGCTGAAGAGTTGCTCAAGGGAACCGTGAAGGCGGGCGACATCGTCGAAGTGACGGTGGCGGGCGATGACAAGCTCGGTTTTCACGTCGCTGAGCCGCAAAGCACCGCAGCGAGCGCGAGCTGAAGGGAAGTGACGAGTGACATGTGACGAGTTGCTAGGAGCGTCGCTTCACAAACTCGTCACTGGTCACATGTCACTCGTCACTTTCTTCTACGCCCGCGGATGCGCGGCGGAGTAGGCCTTCTTCAATCGCTCGACCGTCACGTGCGTGTAAATTTGCGTTGTCGATAAACTGGCGTGTCCGAGTAATGCCTGCACGCTCCGCAGATCGGCGCCGCTGTCGAGCAGGTGCGTCGCAAAACTGTGCCGTAGTTTGTGCGGGCTCAGCGCGATCGGAATCGACGTGTGCCGCAGGTAGCGTTTCAAAATAAGCCAGATCGAGCGCGGTGAAATTCGGCGGCGCGATTTGTTGATGAAAAGCGGCCCGCTCTGCACTCTCGCGGCGATGCGATACCGCGAGACAGCCTCGAGCGCGGGCGCGCCGACCGGACAAACGCGCTCTTTCCTTCCTTTGCCAAGAACGCGCACCGATTCTGTATACATGTCGACATCGGCCACATTCAGCGACGCGAGCTCCCCCAGGCGCAAACCGCTGCTGTAAAAAAGTTCGAGGATGGCCGCGTCGCGCAGAGCCATCCAGGATGGCGCCGCTTTCTGCTTCGGCACGCGCAACGGTGCGGTGAGAAGTTCCTCGATCTGTTTCTGGGTCAGGACGAGCGGCAACTTTTTTTCCGCTTTCGGCAATTGCAATTCGCGGACCGGATCTTTCCGAAAATTTTTCCGTTCGACCAGGAAACGATAGAAGGTGCGCAGGGCGGAGAATTGCAGCCGGATGTAAGAACGCGCCTGCCCGTTTTTCATCAGCTCGAAAAGGTAATCGCGGAATTCATCGGCGCGGCAGTTCCGCCAGGGACGCACATTTTTCTGGGCGCGAAAAGCTTCGAGCGCGCGCCGGTACGCGATCAGAGTGCGCGGCGAAACGTTGCGCTCCATCTCGAGGCAGCGCAGGAAATCCTCCGCGAGCGAATCCCGGGAGTTACGCACAGGCACGAGAGCTATTCGGGTTTCTCTATCTGCATGCGGCCGGTGGCCGCGCGCGCGCGATCGCTAAACTGACTCCGGAAAATCGGCGGCGGACTCTTCGAAATGAGTTCGTATTTTTGCAGGATAAATTCCGGATAGAAGCCGTTGCTCGCCGGCTCATAAACGGTCTGGCCGCTGAAGTTGCCGTAGATTTTGTATTCGTAATTGTTGTCGGCGCCGAAATTTAATTGCTCACGATCGGGCGCGAGCTTCTGCTTTTCGTTGAAGACGACCAGTTGCGCGGTGCTCCAGGGTTGGCCGGGCTTCCGGAGATAACCCCAGAATTTGAAGACGGTGCCTTTGAAATAGCGGCGTCCGATGAAATAATCCCCGAGCGGTTCGGCCGCGATGTTTTGGGCCGCGGTGACACGGGCCTGCTGAATTCCTGATGGTATGGTCTCGCAACCGGCCAGCAAAAAAATCGCAAAGAAAATATCGACAGCGAGAAGCAAACGAAGCGCGCGATTGATCATGGACAACTCCCTTTATCGCAGAGAAGTCCTCCGCGCAATCTGGAGCTTCCCCCTTCCTGCTCATGATCTTGATCCTGCTCTTGATCTTTCAAGTGCGTCGATCTGGCAGGAAAGAGATTAAGATCAGGATCAAGATCATGAGCAGGAGGATTCCGCGGCTCGGCATGACGGCGACGCGCGGCAGAAGGTAGGTGAAATGCCCCGTGGTTTGTGAGATGACTTGAGCTCCAGATGTTTGCCCGATTTCTCACTCTCCTCGGCCGGCCGATCGTTTCTTTTCTGACGCACGTCGGTGAGGTGGTTGTGCTCGCGAGCGAAACGTTCACTTCGGTGATCGTGCAGAAAATCCGGTGGCGTTTATTTCTCCACCAGATCGTGGAGATTGGTCTGCGCTCACAACTGGTGGTTATGATCACGGGCGCTTTTACCGGCGCGGTTTTTGCTGCCCAGACGTTCTTTCAATTCAACAAACTCGGGATGGGATCGGCGGTCGGAGCGGTGGTCTCGGTCTCAGTTTGCCGCGAGCTCGGGCCGGTGCTGACGGCGCTGATGGTGACCGGCCGCGTCGGGGCATCGATGTCGGCCGAAATCGGAACCATGAAGGTGACCGAACAGGTCGACGCTCTCCGCGCGCTCGCCGTGCACCCGATCGACTATCTCGTGGTGCCGCGCACGCTGGCGATGATGCTTTCGATGCCGCTGCTGGTGGCGGAGTGCATTGGGATTGGCATCGCGGCCGGTTATTTCGTCGCGATTTTCCTGCTGGATGTGAATGGCACCTACTACGTGGCGAACATGGTGCGCTGGACGCAAATGCGCGACATCATCATGGGTCTGACGAAAGCGTTTTGCTTCGCACTGCTGATTGTGTTCATCAGTTGCCACAAAGGTTTGACGAGCCGCGAAGGAGCGGTGGGGGTTGGGAAGGCGACCACGGAAGCGGTGGTAGATTCGTCGCTCGCCGTGCTCATCTTCAATTTCTTCCTGACGATGGCGCTCAACATCATTTTCCCGGCGGGTTATCAGTAAGGATGGATCAGTCGATGATCGCGGTGCGGGGCCTGACGAAAAGGCTCGCGGGCCAGGAGATCTTGTGCGGAATCGATCTCACGGTGGCGAAAGGCGAGACGCTGGTGATCATCGGGCGAAGCGGCGGCGGCAAAAGTGTTCTGTTGAAACACCTGGTCGGTTTGATGCACCCCGATGCCGGAGAAATCTGGATCGATGGACAGAACATCATTGGCCTGAGCGAACGAAAGCTCGCCGCCATCCGGCGCAAGGTGGGCATTTTGTTTCAAGGTGGCGCGCTTTTCGATTCGATGACGGTCGAAGAGAACATCGCGTTCCCGCTGCGCGAGGCGGGGGAGCGAAATCCGAAAATCATCCGGGAGAAAGTGAACGAGATGCTGGAGGTGATCGAACTCGAAGGCGAACAAACGAAGATGCCAGTGAACCTGAGCGGCGGAATGAAGAAGCGGGTGGGCCTGGCGCGTTCGATTATCCGCCGGCCTTCATGCATTCTCTATGACGAACCGACCGCCGGTCTCGATCCCGTGGTCTCAGACAGCATCAACCGGCTTATCCGGCGGTTACAGGAACGCTTTCACGTTACCAGCATCGTCGTCACGCACGACATGAAGAACGCTTTTCACGTCGCGGACCACATCGCTTACCTGCACCAGGGCCAGATTTATTTTCACGGGACGCCGGAGCAATTGAAAACGTCCACCGATCCATTGCTTCAGGATTTTTTGTTGGGCCGGTCGACTTGAACCGGCGCAGCCGAATCTGGCTGACGCGACGGCAACACGTGATAGGTTCTGGAAGCTAATTCCCTTGATAAAATGGCGACCGGTCAGAGCGAAAAAACCCTCGAACTAAAAGTTGGCGCGTTTGTTCTCGGCGGTCTGGCGGTGCTCGCCGTTCTTGTCATCCAATTCGGCCGCGTCGGCGAAGGTTTCAAGACCTACTACGGCCTCACGGTGAAATTTCCGGACGCCAGCGGCCTGTTGAAAGGCTCCGATGTCCTGTTGGCCGGCGCCAAAATCGGCCGCGTCTCAGGTGGACCGCGGCTGGTGCGCTCCGGCCAGGGCGTCGAGGTGCCGTTGCGGATTTACGATTACGTCCAGATTCCGGCCGGCAGCAAATTCACCGTCGGTAGCTCGGGTTTGCTCGGTGACCGTTTCGTGGCTGTCTCGATGCCGGAAGGTCAACCGGGCATTTACATTGCAAAAAACACGCTCGTCGAAGGCACGCGCGAAACCGGCTTGGACGATCTGACGCGCGAGGGCGGGTTTCTAGTGAGCGACTTGCGTGGCGCGGTCCAGAACGTGAACGCGACCATTTCTCGCTTGAACGAGCAGGCGCTCTCCCCAGCGAACCTGGACAATTTGAAATCGAGCATTGAGCATTTGAATACCGCGACGACGGCGCTCGCGGAATCGACCCAGAAGATAGATGGCGTGATCGAGAAAGCCGGCGGCACGATGGAATCCGCAAAAAAGGCGGCGGATGACGTGCAGGTCGCGATCGCCGATGCGCGCAAAACCATTCAGGCCGCGACCCAGGTGATGCAGGAAGCGACGAAGGGAAAAGGGTTGCTCGCCACTTTGCTGACGAATCAGGAGCTGGCGAAAGATTTGCACGCGCTGGTCAGTAATTTGCGGACGCACGGAATTCTTTTCTATCGCGACAGCGCCGCAAAAGAAGAGGCCCGCGCCGCCGCCGAGCGCGAACAAACCGCGCCTCGCAAACCCCCAAGACGCTGATGACGCCGATTCTCACCGTCAATTTGCTGCGGGTGCTCTTTGTGACTTTCTGCGCCGTGATCGGCGCCATCGTTACGGGAGAAGTCCAGGGTAACGCAATCTCCGGAATCCTGATCGGCGCCGTTTTCGCGCTCGTCGTCGTATTGATCGATCGGGTGCTGAAGGGTTTTTCGTTGCGCGCTTTTTCTTCCGCGACTTTTGGCCTGCTCCTGGGCCTTCTCTTCGCGAATCTTCTCCTGGCCTCCGACGTCTTGCGTTACCAGAGCGAGACGGTGCAATGGGCCGTGCGTCTGATTATTTATTGCACCTTCGGTTATCTCGGCATGATGCTGGCCATGCGAAGCAATCGGGATGAATTCTCGCTCATCATTCCGTATGTCCGTTTTACGCGCGAGACCACGCAGCACGAACCGCTCGTTGTCGATACCAACATTATCATTGATGGACGCATCGCCGATCTTTGCGCGACCGGCTTTCTCAGCCGCGCCCTGATTATTCCGCGATTTATCCTGGGTGAATTGCAAACGCTCGCCGACTCCCGCGACGCGATGAAACGGGAGCGCGGCCGGCGCGGCCTCGAGATCCTGAACCAGCTCCAGCAATCGCGCGACGTCGATTTGACCATCCACGAAACCACCGACGACGCCGATCTGGCCACAGACGCGCGGCTGGTCCGCACCGCCAAACTCCTTCAGGCACGCCTGCTCACGAATGATCACGCGCTCTGCCAGGTGGCGCGGTTGCAGGGAGTGGCGGCGCTCAATCTGGCCGATCTGAGCCGGGTCCTGCGGCCCATCGTGGCGGCGGGTGACGAGCTTCAGCTCAATCTAGTCAAGGAGGGTCGCGAGGCGCATCAGGCCGTCGGTTATTTGCCGGACGGAACGATGATCGTGGTGAATCACGCGCGATCGCAATTGGGCAAGACGGCGACCATCGTGGTCTCCAGCGCGTTGCAAACCGGGGCCGGGCGCCTCGTCTTCGGCGAATTAAAAACGCCGGCAGCAAAGGCGGGAACGTAGTTTCGAACCGCGCGATCTTACCGGCTACAACCCCGCAGCTCCGCGAACTCTGGCCATTACCTTGTCGGCTTCCTCATTCGCGCGCTCGGCGCCTCGCGCGAGGACCGTATCAATGTGATCGGGATCGCGGAGGATTTCTTCGCGGCGTTTTCGCATCGGTTCGAAATATTCCCAGAGTTTTTCGAAAAGCTGCTTCTTGAAATCGCCGTAGCCGGTCCCGCCTTTCCGAAATTTTTCTCGCATTTCTTCGATCTCATCCTTCGCCGCGAACAAAGAGTAGAGGTGAAAGATCGTGGACTGGTCCGGCTCCTTGCTCGCTTCGACCGGGCTCGAGTCGGTCACGATGCTCATGACTTGCTTCCGCGTCTGTTTTTCGTCGACGAAAAGATCGATCGTGTTGCCGTAGCTCTTGCTCATCTTTTGGCCGTCGATGCCGGGAACCGTTTCGGTGGCGGCCTGAATTTGCGGCTCGGGCAATTTGAAAGCGTCGCCAAACGTTTCGTTAAACTTCTGCGCAATGTCGCGCGTCATTTCCAAATGCTGTTTCTGGTCCTTACCTACGGGAACGAGATCGCTGTCGTAAATCAAAATGTCGGCCGCCATCAGAACGGGGTAGGTGAAGAGCCCGGCAGAGGCGGGCAGCCCGCGGGCTACCTTGTCTTTATACGAATGCGCGCGTTCGAGGAGAGCTTTGGGAGTGACCGTTGATAGAATCCAGGCGAGCTCCGCGACCTGTGGCACGTCGCTTTGCCGAAACAGGGCGCAACGATCCGGATCGAGACCGCAGGCAAGAAAATCCAAAGCGATCCTCCGGCTGTTTGCCCGGAGCGTTACCGGATTATCGATCGTTGTCAGAGCGTGATAATCGGCAATGAAATAAAATGCTTCGCCCTCGGCCTGAAGCGCGATGGCCGGCCGCATCATACCGAAATAATTCCCGATATGAAGAAGGCCGGTGGGCTGAATGCCAGAAAGAATGCGCATGACTAAATTTCGGTTTTCGGGGCCGGGAGCAGAACAGCGAGAGGTTGCTCGACTGCGCTCGGAATGACAAATGGAAATGGTTCGCCAATTTCCTGGCCCCCGCGCAGGATCGCCGCGTGAATGTAAATGCGTTGTTGGCTTGTCGATTTGTTTTCGCGATTTCTCTGGTCTTCTTCCTTGCGCGGGACGCGGCCGGCCAGGGTCCCGCACCGACGCCGTTGTTTTCACCCGCTCCGGTTTCGCCGGTGCAACCGCTCGTAGAATCCGGCGCCGCCCACAGGCTGACCAAAGAGGACCTTGAACCGTTTCTCGACGCGCTGATTCCCGCTCAGCTCCAGAACCGCGACATTGCGGGCGCGGTGGTCGCCGTGGTGAAGGAGGGACAAGTGTTGCTCGCGAAGGGATATGGCTATGCCGATTTCGCCGAAAAAAAACCGGTCGTCGCGGACAGGACCTTGTTTCGCCCTGGTTCAATTTCGAAAGTCTTTACCGCGACGGCGGTGATGCAGTTGGTCGAGCAAGGCAATCTCGATCTCGACCGCGACGTGAATGAGTATCTCGACTTCGCCATTCCGAAGACCTACCCCGAGCCCGTCACGCTCCGGCGGATTCTTACTCACACGGCCGGATTCGAAGAAACGCTGAAGAATCTGTTTGTGCCAAGCGCGCAGGAGATGCGCCCGATGCGCGATTACCTGATCGCGGCGATGCCGCAGCGAATCTTTCCGCCGGGGAAAGTCCCATCGTATTCCAACTACGGCGTGACGCTGGCCGGTTACATCGTGGAGCGAGTTTCCGGCGAGCCGTTCGAGAAGTATGTCGCGGCCCACATTCTCGATCCGCTCCACATGACGCGTTCTAGCTTTGCCCAGCCGCTCCCTTCGTCTCTTGAAAGCCTGACGTCGCAGGGATATCTCGCGGCTGCGCAGGGCGCGCGAAAGTTCGAGTTTGTGCCGGCCGTTCCCGCCGGCGCGCTGTCCGCCACGGCGACGGACATGACGCGTCTCATGCTGGCGTTTCTCGGTGAAGGCACGCTCGACGGCGCGACCATCCTTAAACCGGAAACGGTTCGCGCCATGGAAACGCGCCAGTTCGAGTTCCATCCAGCCCTTCGTGCGATCGGACTCATTCTCATGGATTACTCGACGAATGGGCAACGCATTGTCGGCCATGGCGGCGATACGATCTTTTTTCATAGCGATATGATGCTGATGCCGGACGCGCAGGTTGGCGTTTTCATTTCTTACAACAGTGCTGGGTCGCGTCCCGGCGGCGGCCGGTCCGAAGTTCTGCGCGCTCTTTTGAATCGCTATTTTCCCGATCCGGCGATGTCGCCGCCTTCGGTTGATTTGAAAACCGCCCAGGCGGATGGCCGCGCCGTGAGCGGAGTTTATCAAGGAAGCCGCCGGGCGGATTCCACTTTTCTCAAGTTGGCGGCGATTCTCGGACAGGTTTCGGTGAACGCCGATGCAAACGGAGTCCTAACCGTTGAGGGTTTTCTCAATCCGCGCGGCGGACTAAAACGGTGGCGCGAAATCGGCCCGCTTCTTTACCGCGAAGTGGACGGCCCGGACCTGATTGCCTTTCGCCGCGATGAGAAGGGCATCGTCACTGACCTTTTGCCTTCCGCGCCTATTTATCTCGCGCAACGCGTGACCGGATTCGCCAGCAAGAAGCTGCTTCTGCCGGTCATCGGCGCAAGCCTCGGCCTTTTGAATCTCACGGTTCTTCTATGGCCGGTGGCTGCAATCATTCGGCGACGATACGCGCGACCACTTTTCTCGACCCGGGTTGATCGTGTGCTCTATTTTTTCTCGCGGCTGGTGTGCATCCTGGAACTAGTTTTCGTCGGCCTGGTGGTTTTGCCGCTGAGCCTGGTCGACAAAAACATTGCCTTCATCGGAGACGGAATTAATCCCTGGCTCATCACCGCGCATGTCATCGGTTGGATTGCCGCTGCCGGTTTAATTGTCCTGGCCGTTGCCGCGGTAAGATTCTGGATGGTTTCCGGTCTTGGCTGGTGGGCACGCGTTCACGCGACTCTATTGCTCCTGGCCAGCCTCGCCTTGATCTCGTTCGCATGCTGGGCGCATCTGCTCACGCCCAGCCTGAAATTTTGAGTAACATAATGCCGAGCTAGTCTTCCGGCTTTCCTTCCAGGAGCGGCTCGCACGGAAGCGTTTCGGGTCCCTTCTCGGTGCAGACGGCATAACTCGCTCCGGGATACATCGAGATGCCGGCGTAGTCTCCCTTCGCATTTAACGCGTAGAAGTTGATCCCGAAATTCGGGTTGCCCTTGCTGTTGAGAAGCCGCTTCTCGATCGTGTTTGCCTTGATTCGTTTGCACGCGTCGAGACCGGCGTCCTTCGGGTGCATGCCGCTCCGCATGTTTTCCACGATCAGGAACGAACAAAGATTGTAGAGGTTTGCCTCGCCGCGCCCGGTCGAGCCGGCGGCGCCTATTTCTCCATCGACATAAAGGCCGGCGCCGAGAATCGGCGAGTCGCCAACCCGACCCGGAATTTTCCACGCAAGGCCGCTCGTCGTGGTGACGCCGCAGATTTCGCCTTTCGCGTTCACCCCGTCGCAGTTGATCGTGCCGTAAATGTGCTGCGGATCGATCAACCCTTCCGCGACCATTTGCATCATGACGCGGTTGCCGGCTTCGGCGCGTTTCTGCGGGTCGAGGTAATGCGACGGATCGATTCGCCGTTTCCACTCGAGCCAAAGTTTCCTCGATTCCTCGGTATTCAGGTCGTCCTCGACCTTGAAGCCCAGCCCGCGCGCGAAATTCTGTGCGCCCTGTCCGACGATGAGATGGTGATCGGTTTGCTCCATCACTGCCTTGGCCACGAGTGAAGGAGCGCGGATTCCCTCGATCGAGGCGACGCCGCCCGCGCGTTTTTTCGGCCCGTGCATGCAACAGGAATCGAGTTGCACAATTCCATCCGCGTTCGGCAAACCGCCGTAGCCGACACTGGTATCGAGCGGATCAAGCTCGACGATGTTGACGCCGGCAATCAGGGCATCGAGCACGTCGGTTCCCTGAGTCATAAGGGTAAAGGCTTTTTGGACGCAGGTCATGTCGCCGCCATTTTTGAACTTGTTCCCATTAGCGGATGCGATGACGACGGGCTTGATCGATTTGGAATTCATAATGGTAGGAGCCTGGGCAAAGAGAGCGCGCGGAGCAACGGCCAGGGCCAAACCTCCGGCGACGCTCGAACGCACAAAACGGCGTCTGTTCATGGCCAATCAAACCACGAGATCGCGCTGAATGGCAACCCGCCACTTTGCGCGGCGTGGCCGGCTTACGGTTTTTCCTTTGGCTGACCAGGCGCCGCGACCACCAGGCCCATGAGTAGGAAGCTGATCGCCGCCGAGAACAGACAGTATCGGCAATAGGCGTGCAGCAGAAAGGCCTGGACGTAAAGAAACCAGAGCGTCGCCACAAAGAGTGCGCAAACCGCCAGAATGAAAAGCTTCTGAGCGCGCGCGTAGTTGAAGGCCGCAAAAACCGCCAAGCTAAATGCGCTGAAATAACCGAGGAGACCGAAAGCAGCGACCGGGATTCCAGCCACTCTCGCATAGCTGCTGCCCAGCACTTCGGAGCAACCGGCCGAGCCTCCACATGCCGCGGCTTCACCTGTCAAAGCGATCACAGTCAGGTAAGTGGCATCCGCCAAACCCGCGGCCGCGAAGAGAGCGGCTACCGAATAAAGAATAACCGGGGTGCGAGAGCGAGTGGCTTCCCTGGGTCTTTGTCTTTTGCCTTTCATGAAAGTTAGGGCGCGGTTTTTTCTTTCAGCGCCGCATCGATGGCAGCGTGGAGGTCGGTCGGATTCAACGAGGTTGGCGGCAAGAGGACGTTGTTAATAAAAATGGTGGGAGTGCTGGTCACCCCGCGAGCAGCGGCGAGCTTCTGATCCGTCGCCACCCGTGCCTTGGCCTCAGGAGCCTGCATATCCTTTTTGAAACGATCGACGTCGAGCCCAATTTTGTTCGCATAGGAGTTAAACAACGAGGGCACATCGGTCGACTTCGTCCAAACGCCTTGCTCTTGATAAAGCAGATCGTGCATTTCCCAAAAACGTCCCTGCAAATGCGCGGCCTCCGAAGCGAGAGCGGCTTCGCGGGCGTGGACGTGGATGGCGAGTGGATACTGGTGAAAGATCACACGCAAACGCGCGCCGTATTTTTCTTCGGCTTCCTTGAGCACCCCGGCCATCGTCCCGCAAGGGGGGCACTCGAAGTCTCCGAATTCCTCGAGCGTAACCGGCGCGGTGGCGTTACCCCGAACATGAAGGCCTTGAGTCTCTTCCGCTCCCGCAGCAATCGAATCTTTTTTTGGCGTTGGAAGCGGCGGCCGCTTTGCCCGAAAAAGTGCGAGGCCGCTGCCGAAGGTGATTAGCGCGACCGCCGCCACAATGATGAAGGGCAGATATCGTCTCATGAGAGAAAGCGATGGCGGCGCGCCATGGGAGAGGACAATTGCATGACGCCTAAAATCTTGCCGGACATGCTGGAAAGGAAGACAATTGGGGAATGATTGCGAGAAATATCATTCTCTTTTCTGCGGTGCTGGTAACCCTGACCCTCACACCGTTCCGCGACGCGAATGCTTCCAAGGGCGCGACTGCGCCGGGGACGTATCGCGATTGGAACGGCGATATCGATGAGATAACGATCCTACAGCCCTTTAACGCCGCGAGTTTCGATTCGATCGCGGTGGAATCTTTCGATACGACCGGAGTGAAGCTGCCAAATCCGAAGGATAACACTTACCCGGCGGTGCTTTCGGCCATGAGATTGATCAAGCCGGCATTCATGGGTGGGCTGCAAGAAAGGGCGCGCCGGAAGATCGGCGCAGGTGGCGGCCGCGGCACTCTCATCATCCGGGCGAGGATGACGAAACTCGATCCGGGCTCGCGCGCGGCGCGTTATTGGGCGGGGTTCGGCGCCGGCGCCGTGAAGATCCAGATGGTGGGCGAGATCGTGGATGGAAATTCGAAAAAAGTTCTGGTTCGATTCAGGCAGGAGAGAAGGTCCGCGTTTGGGGTTTTCGGCGGCGGCTATGAAGAGCTCTTCACCAGAACCGCGCGGCAAATCGGAGGGGATATTGCCACGCTGGTGAATGCGTTCCAGTGAGCCGCGCGAGATGCCGCGCTCCCAAGGAAAACTTTCATGCGAAAAAAACCTTCGGCTGAATCGGGAATTTTTCATCCGCGCGTTTTCATTGCGTTCCTCTTTTGCCTGGCCGGCGCCGGGCTCGTGATGTTGAGTTTCGCGGCGGCGCCGCCTGAGCCCCCAGGGGTTATCGCCGCGTCGGCCACTGCACCCACTTTTGGACACCCGATCATCAGCGGCATCGGCGGCGTCGGTTTCGAACAGTCGATCCGCATCGACCCGACAGATCCAAACCGGATTTACACCAGTGCGCCCGGAACGGCTTCGGCGGACACGAGCTGGATCTGGCATTCGCTCGATGGCGGCAAAACTTTCAAGTGGGTCGTAGGCGCGGCGGCTTTCGAAGGAAAAGCCACCACCTGCCACGGCGGTGGGGACAGCGAGATCGCGGTGGATTCAGCCGGCCATCTTTATTTCAACGACCTGACGCTGGCAAATTTCAGCACCGCGCGCTCGGATGATTTCGGCGCGACTTTTACCTGCAGCAACACCGGTGTGCCCGATGCGGCGGTCGATCGCCAGTGGTATGCGATCGATGGCGACCCGACGAATGGCGGCAAACTTTATCTCGCAAACGACGAGATCGGCCCTGGCGGCGTAATGTGCGGCAGCAGCGCCACAGGCATTGCGGGTAACAATGTTCTTGTGATGTATCGCTCGCCGGTTGCCGGCCTCGGCGCCACGGCGGGCGTGGCGTTCGGTCCGGCGAACAAGATTACCGCGGTGGGCACTTGCGACGAAGGGATCATGGGCAATAACGAGGTCAGCCCTATCGCTACTACGCTCGGTCAGCCGAATGGCGTTGGCGGCTTCGCCACCTTGCCGGCGGCGGTAAAACACGTCTTCGTCATCCACGATAACGCGGAGCTCAACAAGATTCTGATCGGTCGCTGCTTTCCCGTCGCCTTTGGTCCGCCGGTGGCAAACGTGAGCGATCCGAGCGGGCTGAATTGCACCGATATCCTCGTGGCCGATCTCGGCCCGAACGCGAAAACCGGCGGCAATTTTCCCACGATGGCAATCGATAACGCCGGAAATCTCTACGCAGTCTGGGAACAAGCGCCGCTGACTGCGGGCGTCATTTCCGGCGATGTCGTGTTGAAGTATTCCTATTCAACCGATCAGGGCAACACGTGGTCGGCGCCGCGCGAGATTAATACGGCGGGGTCGCCGGTCGGCACGCTCCACATGAACGTCTTCGCCTGGATCAATGCCGGCGACGATGGACGGGTGAACATCGCCTGGTA
>JBEEHU010000032.1:0-26086 GCA_041167565.1 Verrucomicrobiota bacterium
CCACGGCGGTTTGGAAACCGCCGCTCCTTGGGGCCCTGACACAATGAAGGAAATTCGAGACATTCTTCGCGCGTTCGAACTCCATCGCGGCCAGCCGCTCGCGCTCGCCACTCTCGTGCGCGCGCAGGGTTCGAGCTATCGCCGCCCCGGCGCGCGGATGCTTGTTTGTCCTGACGGAACGACGGTCGGTTCCCTGAGCGGCGGATGTTTGGAAGACGAAGTGGCGCGGCGCGGGTTCGAAGTGTTGCGCACAGGAGCGCCTTCGCTGATGAGCTTCGACACGCGCCTGCGATTTGGCTGCAACGGCAAAATTGAGATTTTTGTCGAGGCGGTGCGGGAGGAATTTCTTGCCGAACTGAAAACACATTTCGCGGAGCGGCGGAATTGCCGCGCCGTCACTTTGTTCGAAGGAGAGCAAGCTGAACTCGGGACGCGCGTCATATCGCTCGACCAGCAAGTTCCTGGCAGCGCATTCGTTCAGAAAATCGAGCCGCCCATCCGGTTAATAATTTTTGGCGACGGCCCGGATAACGTCCCGCTCCGCGCTTTCGCCGAGGTTTTGGGATGGGATATGATTGAAGTCGACCAAGCCACAGACCTGCCAAGCTGCGCTGACCAGCGCACGGCTGCGATCGTGAAATCGCACAATTATGGCCGCGACTTCGCCGCTCTTTCTCATCTGTTGAAGCTGGTTTTCCCGTATGTCGGACTGCTTGGTCCGCGTAAACGCCGCGATCAATTATTGAATGCAGTTTGGGACAACGGCATCTCAATCGACGCCGAACTGTTCGCGCCGGCCGGCCTCGATCTCGGCGCGGAAACGCCGGAGGAAATCGCGCTTGCGCTCGTGTCGGAAATCCAAGCCGTTTTTGCTGGATCGAGCGCCGAATCGTTGCGCGATCGGAAGGCGCCAATCCATGGCTGGAACATCGTTCGCACGCCGGCCGAAGCATGCCCAGCGTTGGCGCCATAATTCTCGCCGCGGGCGGATCAGGACGGCTCGGCCAGCCAAAACAGTTGGTGATATTTCAGGGTCAAAGCCTGGTGCGCCGAGCGGTTCGAGCGGTGACAGCGCGATGCCCTTGCGTGGCCGTCGTGGTTGGCGATCTCGGCGCTGAGATTGAAAACGATTTGGGCGAGAGCTCCGCGACGATCGTGCCGAACGCGGAGTGGCGGAGTGGTCTCGGCACGTCGATCCGTTGCGGGCTTCGCCATCTGCTCGGTTCTCTTCCCGATCTCGACGCGGTGGTGATCTTGGCGTGCGACCAGCCGTTCGTAGAGGCGAGCACCATCGCGGCCCTCATGGCGGCGCACGAACGAAGCGGGAAACCGATCGTCGCTTCGAGTTATGCAAACACCCTCGGTATTCCGGCCTTCTTTGATCGCTCCTGTTTTGACGCGTTGCTTGCCCTGCCGGAGCAGTCCGGCGCGAAAGCGATTATTGAATCGCGTCCAGACGATGTCGCGTCGATCGAATTCGAGAAAGGCGCCATCGATATCGACACGCCTGCCGATTTCGAGCGGCTTCGCTAACAGCAGGCCGCTGCGGCTGGCTGACAACGGATCTCGGTTTCCACGTCGCGGAGCCGCCGGTCGCGCGGATATGACCTGGCGATCTTCGCGCCAGCCGGTCGCAAACAAGGAGCGGCGGTTTGAAACCGCCGCTCCTTGGACTGCAGCCCCGCGCTGTTACTTCTTCGCCGTCCGCGGATCGTCGGCGGGATTGACGTATTTCACTTCGAAAGGACCCGCCGCGTGGATCTGCACGACACACTCGCTCTTGCAGATGGCGAAATGCTGCATCCCCGCCGGCATGACGGCGAAACCGCCCGCGGTCATTTCGTGCGCAGCCGCTTCGTCGAACTTCGCGCCCATCCCGAGACCTAACGTTCCGGAAATCACGGTGACATGTTCCGCGGTCGGATGGGTGTGCGGCGGGACTTTGAATCCGGTAGGAAATTGGAGGCGGACCGTGAACGGCCCGGCTTTTCCAGGATCGCCTTGCAGGACGGCGATTTTTGCGCCGGCGGGTAACGCCGGAGGTCCGTCGGCCCATTTCAAATCGCCGGGAGCGAACATGACATGCTCGGAGCTGGCGGCAGCCGGCTCCTTTGCTTTCGGCTTTTCGTCGAGAGCGAAAGCGATTGAAGAAAGCGCCAGGGCGGCGCCGAGTAACGCAACGGAAGTAATCTTTTTCATAGGATTCTGATTTGAGAATCGCCGAGTTCGTTAGGCAGCGTCAAGCAGGTATTGTCGCGAAGCGGATTGCGCTACAGTGTCCGGGAACGATGAAGATTTTTAGCTGGACGCTGCTCTTTCTACTTCCAATTGCGGCCCTTGCCGAAGACGCCCCGAAGTTCGATGCCGCGGCGGCGGAACGTTTCGCCAATCTCGCGCTCGCTTGTGTCGGAAAGGAATATCCGAACAAGATCAGCCATGTGCTGAACAGCGACGCTGACGTCGCACCGCCCCGAAAACTGACGCCCGCTTTCTACGGTTGCTATGACTGGCATTCCTCCGTGCATGGGCACTGGCTGCTCGTGCGTTTGGCGAAGACTTTTCCCGACGCGCCGTTTGCGAAGACCGCGCGCGAAGCCTTGCGCAAAAGTCTGACCGCGGAAAATCTGAAACAGGAAGCGGCTTATCTGCGCGGGAATGGCCGGGCGAGTTTCGAACGTCCCTATGGCATGGCGTGGCTGCTCCAAATGATCGTCGAATTGGCGGAATGGGATGATCCGCAAGCGCGGGAGATGTTGACGAATCTGGCGCCGCTCGAAGACGCCGTGCGCGATCGGCTCAAGACCTGGCTGCCGAAGCTTTCGCATCCGGTCCGCATCGGCGAGCACAATCAATCCGGCTTCGCGCTCGGATTGATGCTCGATTACGCGCATGCCACGAAGAACGAAGAGTTCGCCAAACTTGTCACTGCGAAAACGCGCGAATTCTTTCTGGCGGATAAAGATTGCTCACTGAACTACGAGCCGTCCGGCGAGGATTTTCTTTCCCCGTGTCTCGGTGAAGCGGATGCGATGCGGCGCGTGCTGTCGCCGGCTGAGTTCGCGAAATGGCTGAGCGATTTTCTCCCGCGAATTCCAACCACGGCCAGGGCCGACTGGTTGCCGGTCACGGTTTCGCCTGATCCGAGCGATCCGAAGCTCGCGCATCTCGACGGCTTAAACTTGAGCCGCGCCTGGATGCTGGAGGGAATCATTTCTGCGCTGCCGGCGGCCGATCCGCGCCGGGCCGCTTTGCTTGCCATCGCGGCCGAGCACCGCCGCGCCGGTTTGGCGGCGGTAACCGGCGCGCATTATGAAGGCGGTCACTGGCTCGGCAGTTTCGCTGTTTACCTTGTCACACAACGCGGAATTGCGGCCGAAAAAGCCAGGTAACTTTTCTCGCAGCCGTGATACCTCGACTTCTGGGTTGCCTCGTTGCGTTATTCGCTTTGCTCGCGCCCGCGAGAGCGGCGGAAGACGAAAAAGAACTAACAGCGCTCGAAATTTTCGACCGCGCCCTGGCCGCGTTCGACAATCAGCGCATGGCCTTGCGCGACTACCAGTATCATCAAACCCTGACCACCCATCAGTTCGACAGCAGCGGCAAAGTCACGGCGCGCGGGACCTGGCAATCAATCGTACGTCCCGGTGATCCGCGGCCCTTGGAGTACACGGCGGAGCGGATGGAAGGGAAACTCTCGTTCTTCAAGGCGGAATCCGGTGAAACGTCACCCACGGCCACGCCGTCGCAAAAGTCGAAGGCCGCTGACGATTCGAAAGAAAAAAACCAGGCCGAATCCGCGGTCGAAGCCGTGCGGAAATACAACCTGCGGGATCGCTACGTTTGGAAACGGTTGCCGGATGAAAACGTCGCGGGCGAAGGTACGTACGTTCTCGCGTTCGAACCGAAGCCGCGCCAAAACACAAAGTCGCGCGAAGAGCGTTTCTTCGGCCTGCTCGCCGGCCGCATGTGGGTTAGCCGCGGCGATTTCAGTGTCGTGAAAGCCGAAGCCGCGCTTCAATCTCCCTGCCAACTTTTCTGGATTCTGGCGCGGGTTACGGTCTTCCAGTTTACCTACGAGCTCGAGCCGGCTCGCGGCGGTCCGCGCCTTTTCCGTTCGAGTAAAGCGACGGCGAAGACGGTGGTTTCATTTCCGTTCTACGCAGTCCGGCAACGGCATTGGCTCATCGCAGAAAAATACGAGCCGCGGACGGCGCGCGGAATCGCGCCGAAAAATCCGAAGCCAAGTTTGTCGCCGTAAACGAACGCGCCCTGCGCTCTATTCCTCGTCGCCGACGACGAGATGGATCACGCCGGCGGGATCGGAAATCCAGAAGCCGTCGAAATCTTCGCGGAGCTGTTCCACTTCGTCCCGGCGCGGCACGCCGTTGATTTTCAAATAGGAAGCGGCGGCTTCGGTGTCGTTGGTTTCCAGCTCGAGCCAGATATCGGGGTGGCTCAAGTTCGGCACGCGATCGAGCCAGAGCCGGTTCGGACCGAATTGAAAAATGCAGCCGTCCGCTTCTTCCTCAATGACCGGCAAGCCAAGGGTGTCGCGATAAAAAGCGAGCGTCTGCTCGTAGGTATGGCTCGGGCATTTGATCGCGATGTTCGCGCCGCCGGAGAACTGCGGGCCATTAACGTTTGCGACCATGGATGATAAATCGAGTGCGGCGTTAAAGTTGTTTCAGGATTTTTTTGGAAAGCGTCTTCGCTTTTTCGAGCGCCGCTTTTTCGTCATCGATCCCGCCGATCGCGACGGTGATGAAGGCGTTCCCTTTTGCGACGTAAAGCAACAGCTCGTGCGAGATCCCGTTTTCCGCGCCGCCGCTAAAGAGGCCGGCTTTGTCGCCCAGGCCGGAGAGCGGTTTGATCTTCGGGTTACCGGCGCTCAAGGCATCGAGCTGCTGTTTCGGTTCCAGCTGGCCGGCCGCAGCTTGCCGGACGCGCAACACGAGCGATTTGCCCGGATTCTGACTGTAATAATTACAGCGCGAGTAATAGCCGTCAGCTCCGTCGCCATTGCGCGGCTGTGGTTCCTTGACTGGTTCGCCGAGCGCCGCTTCGGCGTCGGCTTTGGTGATGATCGTGCCGACGTCGATCTGCTTTTGCTCCGCACCTTGCAGATTAGTCAGCGCCAAAATTATCGCTGTAACTGCCGCCGCGGCGGTGACCCTGCGCATGACGATTACCCTCCGGCGGCGCCTTCGCCACCTGGTTCAGTCATGGCGACGGGATCGAGAGCGCGCTCGAGCTCTGCGGGCGGCAGCACTTTTTTCTCGAGGCAAATCTCGCGCACGGTCCGTCCGGTCTTCGCGCTTTCCTTGGCAATCTCCGCCGCGCGATCGTAACCAATTTTCGGCGCCAGGCTCGTCACCATCGCCATGGAGAGCTCGACCAGTTCGCGGCAACGCTCTTCGTTCGCCTCGATCCCGATGACGCATTTCTCGGAGAAGGCGTCGCAGGCGTGGGCGAGGAGCCGAATGCTTTCGAGGAGATCGTGCGCCATCACCGGCATCATGACGTTGAGCTCGAAGTTGCCGTTCGCGCCCGACCAGGTGATGCAGCTGTCGTTGCCGATGACTTGCGCGCAAACCATCATGAGCGATTCGCACATCACCGGGTTTACTTTGCCCGGCATGATCGAGCTGCCCGGCTGGGTCGACGGCAATCTGATTTCGCCGATGCCGCAACGCGGACCGCTCCCGAGCAGGCGAATGTCGTTCGCGATTTTGAAGAGGCTGACTGCGACCGTTTTCAAATGCCCGCTCGCTTCCACGACCGCATCCTTCGCGCCCTGCGCTTCGAAGTGGTCCTCCGCTTCGCGAAATTTTATCCCGGTGCGCTGTGCCAGGTGCCGCATCACTTTCGCTGGAAATTCCACGTGCCGGTTTAGCCCGGTCCCAACCGCAGTACCGCCAAGCGCCAGCTCCTGAAGGACCGCGATCGCTCGATCGAGCCGTTCACGCCCATAAAAAATCTGCCTCGCGTAGCCGCCAAATTCCTGGCCGAGCCGAACCGGAGTCGCATCCATCAAATGGGTCCGGCCGATCTTGATGATCTCGCAAAACTCTTTCGCCTTCGCCTCGAGCGCGCCGTGTAACTTCTCGAGCGCTGGCGCCAGAAGATTCCTGAGCTGTTCCGCCGCGCTGATGTGGATGGCCGACGGGATCACGTCGTTACTCGACTGTCCCATGTTGACGTGATCGTTCGGATGCACGGGATCTTTGGCGCCGATCGGTTTGCCGGCGAGCTGGCAAGCGCGGTTGGCGATTACTTCATTCGCGTTGGTGTTCGTGCTCGTGCCGGAGCCGGTCTGGAAAATATCGAGCGGAAAATGCTCGTCGAGTTTTCCTTCCACCACTTCTTCCGCGGCCTGAACGATGAAGGCGGAACGATGCGAATCGAGCAGACCGAGATCGGCGTTGGCCTGGGCGGCGGCCCACTTAATCAGGCCAAGCGCGCGAATAAAGGGTCGCGGAAACCGATAACCGCTGATGGGAAAATTCAGGACCGCCCGCTGCGTAGAAGCGCCAAAGAGCGCGGATGCCGGCACGGACATTTCGCCCATGGAATCCTTCTCGACTCGGGTCGATCCGGAAGTCATGCCGAGCGATGGTTTGTGGAGAGTGCGGCCGCCGGCTGGAGGTGACGGCGATGGCCATTGCGCCGGTTCGCTTTCTCAAAAACGGTGATGAACATCGGCGGAATATTCTGGAGGAAGTACTCGGACTTCGCGCGCTCGAACACGGTGGCATGCTGCCGCAGTTCGTTCGTGACCTGATAAATGATGAAGCTGCCGCCGTCCGCCAGCGCTTCGTAGGTTTTCTCCAACAAGGCGCGTTTCTTTTTGATCTCGAGAATGCTGAACGGGATTCCGGAAATGATGTAGTCGCAATGAGGAATGCCGCGGCGCTCCAGTTCTTCCGGCAAGCGGGCCGCGTCCGCATTAATGACATGAACGCGAGGATCGCCCGCGAACTGCCGTTTCAGGTCGCGGCAAAAGGCGGGGTCCAATTCCAGGAGGATCAACTGCGACTCGGGCGACATCCGGCGCGCGATCTCACGGGAATGCACGCCTTCGCCCGGCCCGTACTCGGCGATCACGCGCGGTTCGCTGAAGTCGATCTTCCGCGCCACGCGTTTCACGAGGGCCTTGGAGCTCGGTATGATCGAAGCGATTTGAAAAGGGCGTTGCAGAAACCGCTTGAAGAAGAGAGCGCTCATGAAGGTGGGAATAGTCCACCTCGCTCTCCTCCTTGTCCAGTGAAGAGGTGAGGCAGAGCCGCGGCCGTTTTCGCCCGCATCGGCAGGAAAATCTGACGTCAATGGGCGGGCGCATCGTTAGGTGGGATGAGAAAACACGAATGAAGGATTGACACGGACTATAAATTTAATAATGATCCGTTAGCGAAAAGGCTTGCCCTTCCGAGCCTAAGTTGCTGATTTTCTCCAATGCATAACCTCTTAACGGTCAAGGAAACGGCCAAGTACCTGCGGATTCCGTTGCCGACCGTTTACTATCTGGTGCAACGCGGGCAACTTCCCGCCATCCAGATTGGCGGCCGCTGGCGGATCAAAAAGGCGGCGCTCGATAAGGACATCTTGAAGGAGGACAAATCGGGACAGCCGACCGTGCTCGTGGTGGATGACGACGAAAGCCTGCAGAGCTTGTTCAAGATTTTCCTGAAGAAAATCGGGTTCAGCCGCGTTGTTGTCGGCACCGTGAAAGAAGCGATCACAGCGCTCCAGAAACAAAAATTCGATCTCCTCTTCCTCGATTTGAAATTGCCGGATGGCCCCGCGGATGATGTCTACGATGCTGCGAAAGAGGCCGATCCTGAATTGCCGATTGTCGTCATCACTGGATATCCCGACAGCGAAATGCTCGACCGGATTCTGGCCAAAGGCCCGATCACCGTCCTGAAGAAGCCGCTGAAAGTGGAGCAGCTTCAGCAGACGGTTCGCATCCTCGGTCACAAAGACGCCGCCAAGCTCGCGGCGTAGTTGATTCGTCATTTATTCGACGCCCGGATGAGGCGGCTGCGACTTGTCCTGCGACGGACTCGTTGCTTGACACGTCACTCGCCACTCGTCACTTGTCACTGTTTTCAGACGCGCGGTTAGCTCAGGGGTAGAGCACTACCTTGACACGGTAGGGGTCAGAGGTTCGAAACCTCTACCGCGCACCATCCTGCAATCCTCGGCAAGTAATGGCGGTCATCAATAATCTCGATAAACTCGCCCTGCTTATCCGGCAGGAAGCCGCCGCTTTGCTCGTGCAATGGCGGCAGCAGGTGAAGCAACTTCCCTCGGCGCAACATCTCGATACGCCGGCGCTGAACGATCACATCCCGCATTTCCTGGAGGAATTAGCGGGCGCGCTTCAATCACAATCGCGCGCCACAATTCCACAGGCGTTGGAAGGAAGCAGCCCCCCGGCCCATGGGTTGCAACGTCTCCAGGAAGCTTTCGATCTTGAGGAGGTCGTCGCCGAATACAACATTCTGCGCGGCTGCATTCACGATCTCGCTGAGAAGAATGGCTTAAGCCTGCAAGGAGAACCGTTCCACATCATGAACCGGGTCCTCGACCAGGCGATTGGCATGGCTGTCCAAAGATATTCCACGGAACGAGCCTTGGAAGTGCAGCGACGCCGCGAAGAGTATCTCGCCTTCGTGGCCCATGATCTTCGCACTCCTCTCAATGCCATTTCCCTGGCGACCAGAATTTTGGAAGTCACGTTCCGCGAACGAAGCGAGCGCGCTGAGACCGCGCAGATGTTGAAAACCCTGGGTCGCAACGTCCAGCATCTTCAGACGCTGGTCGCCAAAATCATCGAGGAAAACACCAATCTTCAAACGGAAACCGGGATCAAACTGGAGCGTCGCCAGCTTGATTTATGGCCGCTCGTGGAAGGCCTCATTCATGACCTGCGCCCTGTGGCCGGAACCGGCAGCACCAAGCTCATCAACAAAGTCCCTCACCGCCTGGTCGCTTATGCAGATGCCAGTTTGTTACGGCGGATTTTCCAGAACTTGATTGGCAACGCTATCAAGTTCACTCCACGCGGAAAGGTCGTAATCAAGGCGCAGCAACTTGGTGACGAAGGTCTCGTCGAGTGCCGCGTGAGCGACAATGGCGCCGGAATCCCGCCGGACGATCTCGAAAAAGTTTTCGACGAATTCGAGACCGGTACTCAGACTGAGGGCGGGTTGGGCCTCGGTCTCGCTATCGTCAAAACGTTTGTCGAGGCTCACGGCGGCAAGGTGACAGTCGAAAGCAAACCGGGCGCCGGCTCAACGTTCCA
This sequence comes from Verrucomicrobiota bacterium, assembly GCA_041167565.1. GTDB lineage: Bacteria > Verrucomicrobiota > Verrucomicrobiia > Chthoniobacterales > UBA10450 > AV80. Next base: position 9,308 of record JBEEHU010000032.1, read on the forward strand.
ATTTACGCTGCCCGGCAAAACCAACTAGAAGAACGCCTGCCCGCTGGCTGCAACCGGGAAGGCGTTTCAAAATCTTCTCGACATCGTCAAGCTGCGGGTTTGACCCTGCATCGGTGATTGGGACAAGGAACGCGCTCGTCGCAGTTGGCGTCTTGCTGGCAACTGTTTGCCTGTTTGCTGCGTCGAGCTGCAAATTCCGCAACGAAGCGCATGCCCGCGAAGTCGCGGATCGCGTGAAGACTGAGTTACTTCACGCGTGGAATAACTACGAGCGTTATGCGTGGGGACATGACGCGCTGAAGCCGTTGAGCAAGACATCTCATGACTGGTATAGGCAGTCATTGCTCATGACACCGGTCGATGCGCTCGACACGCTTATCCTGATGAAGCTGGACGCCGAAGCGGACAAGGCACGAGCACTGATCACAAGCGATCTTTCTTTCGATAGCGACATCTACGTTAAGAACTTCGAGATAACCATCCGGCTGCTGGGAGGATTGCTCTCCGGTTATCAGCTCACGGGTGACAAGCGCCTGCTAACCCTGGCCGAGGATTTGGGGAACAGGCTGCTTCCCGCATTCAATTCGCCGACCGGACTTCCTTACGTCTTTGTTAACCTTCGCACCGGTCAGGTCCGCGACCCAGTGTCGAACCCGGCTGAAACCGGCACGCTGCTCCTCGAGTTCGGCACACTTAGCAAGCTCACCGGCCATCCAATCTTCTACGACAAGGCGAAACGCGCGCTGGTCGAGACCTACAAACGCCGTTCGCCGATCGGTCTTGTAGGATCAGGTATCAACGTAGAAACAGGCGCCTGGACCGATAACGATAGTCATCTCAGCGGCGGGATCGATTCCTACTATGAGTATCTCTGGAAGTGCTGGCTCTTGTTCGGCGACAAGGATTGCCTCGAGATGTGGAATGCCAGCATTCCCGCTGTCCACAAATACCTGGCGGATGAAACGGGAGGCGAACTGTGGTACGGCCACACCGATATGTTGAGCGGCAAGCGGACCGACACCACCTACGGTGCGCTCGACGCGTTTTTCCCCGCACTGCTCGCCCTGTCGGGCGACATTCCCCGGGCGCGCCACTTGCAGGCGTCCTCCTTCAAAATGTGGAAGCTGCACGGCATCGAGCCGGAAGTCATCGATTACAAGACCATGCGCGTAATAGCTGCCACCTATCACTTGCGGCCCGAAATCGTGGAATCGACTTACTACCTCCATCACTACACGAAAGATCCGGAGTATCGCCAGATGGGAGAAACAATCTTCAACGATTTCGTCAAGCATTGCCGAACCGACGCCGGTTATGCCGCGCTCAAGGACATGGTCACGAAAGAAAAGCGCGACGAGATGGAAAGCTTCGCCCTCGCCGAGACCTTCAAATACTTTTACCTGCTCTTCGCGCCGTCCGACACGCTGGATCTCGACAAGGTGGTCTTCAATACCGAAGCGCATCCGCTCCGCCGCACTTGGTAATTCGGAAAGAGAATGCAGGACGCGCCTACCATTCGAGCCGGTCAGCGGCAGACCTATCGTGGCCCGTTCGCGATCATGACCGTTCTCTTCTTCATGTGGGGATTCATGACTGTCTTCAACGACATTCTCATTCCCCGTTTCAAGGACGCTTTCACGCTCGATTACTTCCACGCCATGCTGGTTCAGTTCGCTTTCTTCGGCGCTTACTTTATTGGTTCGCTCCTTTACTTTGCCATCTCCGTTGCGATCGGCGATCCCATCGCGCGCCTGGGCTACAAGAACGGCGTCGTCATCGGCCTTATGGTTTCCGCGGTGGGAAGCGCCCTCTTCTGGCCCGCCGCCACGCTCCTTTCCTATCCGCTGTTTCTCCTAGCGCTCTTTGTTGTAGGTCTTGGCTTCGCCATGTTACAGATCGCGGCCAACCCTTATGTAACCGTCCTCGGCCCTGAGCGCACTGCGGCGAGCCGGCTCAATCTGGCCCAGGCTTTCAATTCCCTGGGCACGACTCTTGGTCCCCTGGTCGGTGGCTACTTAATCTTCCAATACTTTGTCCGTAGCGGCGCGCACGGCGCGGAGTCGGTCAAGGCCCCTTATCTGGCTTTTTGTATCGTGTTCGCCATTCTCGCGGTGGTTTTTTTCTTCATTCGGCTGCCGGACGTCGGGGAAGGAAAGATCGAGCCCGGCTTTGCCGCGTTGACGTTTCCTCACGTTGATCTCGGCATGCTCGCGATCTTCATGTATGTCGGCGGCGAAGTCGCGGTCGGCAGTTCGATCATTAACTTTCTGGGCCAACCAAAGGTCGCGGGTCTGAGCCAGCTCGAAGCGAGCGGCTACGTCTCGGTTTTCTGGTTCGGGATGTTGATCGGGCGCTTTATGGGAGCCGTCGAATTGAGCGACCTGTCGCGGCGAGTGAAACAATTATTGCTGGCCGCGATTCCCGCCGCGGCGTTTGGAGTTCTGGTGATGATCCGCGGCTGGGCCACGGCGCAAATGTATTTGCCTCTGCTTCTCCTTTGTTGGGCGCTGTTTCAATGCGGCAAATCGCTCGCCGGCCGCACCCTCATGATTTTTTCCCTCGCGGTTGTGGCGCTGCTGGCCACCGCCATCTTCGCCGGCGGCAAACTCGCCATGTGGTGCGTGATCGGCGCAGGGCTTTTCACTTCCATCGGCTGGTCGAACACGTTTTCCCTCGCGATCGAAGGGACCGGTATTTACAAAAGCCAGGCGTCTTCGCTACTCGTGATGGCGATCCTGGGCGGCGCAATCCTGCCGCCCATCCAGGGACATATCGCCGACCGCTGGAACTTACAGGTCTCCTACATCGTCCCGCTCATCGCTTATGCCTATGTCGCTTTCTATGGTTGGAAGGGACACAGAGTCGGGCGCCGGTCTAAGGCCGGCGAGTAACTCGTGATCGCCGATTATTCGAATGATCCCCGCATCGTCCTGACCCTCGACGGTGGTGGAACGAACTTTCGCTTTTCCGCCACGCAAGGGAGCCGGCCGATTATCAAGACCATCGCTTTGCCCTCATCCGGCCATGATCTGGAGCGGTGTCTCGCGAACATCGTCGAAGGATTTAGCCGTGCCCGGGAACAATGTCCGCAGCCGCCCACCGCCATCAGCTTCGCGTTTCCTGGTCCAGCCGATTACCCGAACGGCGTCATCGGAGACCTGCAACATCTTCCCGCCTTTCGCGGGGGCGTAGCGGTAGGGCCGATGCTGGAAGAACGTTTTGGTCTTCCGGTATTCATCAATAACGACGGCGACCTGTTCGCTTATGGCGAAGCCATTGCCGGCTTTCTCCCTTACGTAAACGGACTACTGGAGAAAGCCGGTAACCCGAAGAGATATAACAACCTCTTCGGAGTGACTCTCGGCACCGGCTTCGGCGGCGGCATTGTCCGCAACGGCGACCTCTTTCTCGGCGACAACTCGTTAGGCGCGGAAATCTGGCTGCTCCGCAACAAGCTCAATCCGCAAATCAGAGTCGAGGAGGTCGCGGGGATTCGCGGCGTCCGCCAGTTTTACGCGGAGAAGGCCGGGATTCCTTGTGAAGAGGCGCCTGAGCCTCGAGTTCTCTTCGCGATTGGGCACGGCGAACATCCGGGCGACCAGCCGGCAGCTCTCAAAGCGTTCCGCCAACTGGGCGAAGTCGTCGGTGACGCCATGGGCCAAGCTTTGACAATCGTGGACGGCCTGGCAGTTGTTGGTGGCGGTTTGTCCGGCGCCTGGCCGCTTTTTTCGCCTGCGTTGATGGCGGAGCTAAACAGCACTTACGCCAGCGTGCATGAGAATCGCGTGCGGCGCCTGATTCCTGAAGCCTTCGATCTCGAAGATGCGGAAGAGCTCCACAAATTTCTGCAACCGGCAATGCGCGATATCTCAGTCCCCCACAGCTCGCGCGCCGCGAAATACGATGCGTCGCCGCGGATCGGCGTCGGCCTTTCGCGCCTCGGCACCAGTGAAGCCGTCGCGATCGGCGCCTATGCCTTTGCGCTGCTGAAACTGGATACGAAAGGGCAATGAATTTCCTCCGCGCGGCTGACCCACACAACCAGCACCAAAGCCGCAAACGTTCTTAACTCATTATGAAGACATTGCTCATACTGGTCGCCGGGATGATGGAACCAAGCGGATCCTGCCGATGACGGGATTCTCTCCCTAGCCGGGCTTCTATTACATAATTTCGTCGTCCTTGCCAAAGCTCGAAGTATATCAAGCGCACCAGAAGGAGTACGCCGAAGTAGTCAACGCGATCTCCGCGATCCCCTAACTAACTTACGCCGCAATTTGTTCGGCGCCGACGGCGGTGGGAGTTGTCGGTGGGCGCGGTGACTTCGTGCTGCGGTAACGCCAGATCGCAAAGCCGACGAAGAGCAAATCGGCGATGACGAAACTGACGACGTATGTTTCGCCGCCGAGACCGAAGCCGTAGCTATGCAATCCTTTTCCGAGAACGAAGTTCACGCCATACCACGCCATCAGGACAGCGAGGTAACAGACAACGCTCGCTACGACCAATCCGAATTGGGTCCACCAGCCGGCAAGGCGTCCGTGCAAAGTAAGAATGTAACAAAGGAGCGCGATAAGCGCCCAGGTTTCCTTCGGGTCCCAACCCCAGAACCGGCCCCATGAATAATTCGCCCAGACGCCGCCAAGAATTGTTCCGGCGGCGAGCAGGATGACGCCGAGCTGAAGCACGCGGTAGAGCCAGAAGTGCATCGGTTGATCGGCGCGCGCTGAGACTGGATTGCGCGCGTAACGCCACAGCAGAATGTGGCCGAAGCCCATGGCGAGCGCGAAAGCGGCGTAACTCAACGTGATGGTGAGAACGTGGATCGTGAGCCAGAAATTATCGCGCAAGACCGGGACGAGCGGATCGATGCTCGACGGCATCGCGATCGGCATTTGATGAACAAGCAGAAGCGCGACGAGCGAGACCGGCAGCGCGGCGAGGAGATAGAACGGTGTCCGGTAACGCGCGAAAAAGATCATTCCGAAAAACGAGACGGCGAACGAGACCCAGATGATCGACTCATACATGTTCGTGACCGGCGGCCGGCCCGCGATCAGGCAACGCATCGCGATGCCGCTGGCGTGAAAGAGCAGGCCGATGATCGCGAGGACGACGCCGATGATTTTTAAGTAGCTGCGAGGTGGATCGAGCGCTCCGCCGCTCGATGATTTCAACGCTGCATCTATTTCACCATCGCCCGCGGAGCGGCCGATCCACCTTTGACTACTACGCAAGTGCGCGATGGCGAGCAAGACCAGCGCAATGCCGTAAGCCCAGGCGGCGCGATAAAATCCATCCCAATGGTTGTAGAAATACTCGAGGCGCAGTTGCGATTCCTCGGGGTAAATTTTTGTGCTCAACCCGCGCAAGCCGTCGCGCAGTTGATTCGCCGCACGCCCGAACGCGAAGCCGTCGCCGCGCACATACGAGTTCGCCATGGTTTGCAGTCGCGTCTGGACCGGCGCGAACTGGGTCTCGTTGTAATGTTGAGCAAAGGCCGGCGGCACGATCCACGGGTCGGTCGTTTTCTCCGGAGCCGGCACGAGCAGGAACGCGCTCCCATCCATGACGTGGGCAAAGAGCCCGAGCCGCTCGGTCACCGCCATTACTTCGCTCTGCAAACGCGAGAGCGGCTTCTCCGCTTTGCGCAACGCATGCGCCTCGCCTGCCAGCCGGTTCAATTCCGGCAGGGTCGACAACTGCGCGAACGAAAACCGTCGCCTGGTCTTATCGAGCCCGAGCTGTTCGATCAACTGGCCTAACGAGACCAGGATCATCGGTTCGTCCTGCCACTTGTGGGTATCGAGCAGCATCGACAGAATGAAATCGTTCCCCTGCCAGGTTTTCGCGCCCGAGGTGTAGGTCGAGCGCCCGCTGATCTTGATCAAGGTCTCGCGCGCGAAAGTATCGACCGGTTTGCGCCGCCCGCCATCCTGGATCGCGAGCAAACCAAACTGTTTGAAATCGAGCGACGACGAATCCGCCGCCGGCATGTCGGCGTTTTGCGCGAGACAAATGCCACCCGGCAGGGCAAGAACAACCCAGAGCGCGAGGGCAAGGAGACGATTTTTCACGGGAATGGAAATCTACCGGAAGAGCGGCGGTTCCACAACGACCAACGCTTCATAGATAAATCTCTTTCCTGTTTTCCTGTCTTCCTGATTATCCTTCTCTCATGAAGACAGCACTCGCCTTCGCCCTGCTTTTGGGACTGACCGTTATCGCCATTCCCGCGGAGACCCGCGCTGAATCGGTGAAGGTTGGTTCGCTCACTTTCACGATCCCGGATGGATGGAGATCCCTCACGCCCTCTTCGCCGATGCGCAAAGCGCAGCTCGAGATCGCCCGCGGTCCAGAGAAAGCGGAGGTGACTTTCTTCGACTTCGGCGCGGGCCAGGGCGGGAGCACGGCGGATAACATCGCTCGCTGGTATGCCCAGTTTCCGGGCAGCGAGAAAAACCGGATCACAGAAAACGTCCAGGTTGGTTCTGTGAAAATCACCTTCGCCATGACCGACGGCACTTTCAGCAGCGGAATGCCGGGCGGCCCGACCACGCCAATGCCAGGTTACGGACTTTGCGGCGCGATCATGGAAACCGCGGAGGGCAGCGTCTTCATTAAGATGACCGGACCGCAAGTCGTGGTGAAAGCGTCCACCGAAGCGTTCAAGAAAATGGTCTTCGATGCGGCCAAAGCCGCCGCGCCGCAGGCGTAGCAAGATATTCTCGTAGCTAATTTCGGATTTTGTTAGGCCTCCCCGAATGAAAATCCTCAGAATCTCATTGATCGCGCTCGGAGCTCTGGCGCTGGCGAACACGGCTGCGGCAGCCTCGTTAGGCAAAGCGTTGGCCGACCTCGAATCCCACATCAAGTGGAGCGCGGTCGATAATGCCTGGAAAAATTTGCGGGACAACTGGGTGCGAACGACCTCGCGTTGCGACGAGCCGGCCTGCGTCGCAGCCCAGATGTTGAAGCTGGAGCAAAACGTCAAATGGACAGCGGTCGACAAAGCGTGGCGGGACCGCAGAGACGGCTGGTTAAATGATTGCAAAGGCGCGACCACGGAGCGCGCGGTCGCCGCTCTCCTGCTGGAGTTCGAGTCGAACGTCCGATGGCGCGCGGTGGATGACGAATGGAAAGCGCGCCGCGAAAGCTGGGTCGCCGAGCTAAAAAGCGAGTAGCGTTGCAGACGACGCGGCTGTCAATAGTTTAGTGGAGGCGGGTCTCTGCCAGCACCTTTTGGAAACGCGGATTATCTCGCAGTGGATCCCATTCTGGTTGCAGACGCAAATAAATGCGCTTGAATCCCGGCTCCAACACCGCGCGTTCCAAGTTTTGGAGGGCCGACTCATGGTCCCCGAGATGAATAAAGAAGTACGCCCGACTGCCGGGATCTGTCGGCGTGATCGCGTCGGCGCGGGCAAGCTCTGCCTTAGCAGCGTCAGCCCACCGCATCGCGGCGTAGGCCAGAGCGACAAAGTATCGTGCTTCCGCATCGCCAACATTTTCCTGGGCCTTGAGCTCTAGCATCCAGCGACCGGAATCCAGAGTCGCGTAAGCGCGCTCCCGGTCTCCGGCGGTGGAGTGGATCAGGCCCTGGTAGAAACTCTTTGGGACCAAGGTGCCGAAACCCATGTCCCCGATCGGAAGCCGCTCGACGCGGCATGCCGCCATCAGCCGCAACGCTTCGGGGTAGTTCCGCTCGTAAAGGGCCACCGTGCAGAGGGCGGCGGTGGCGCGGCCGTCGGGATCCTTACCCGGGGGCAACCGGGCCAAAATTGTTTTGGCCGCCGCGACGTCGCCCGTCCACTCCGCCTCGGCCTTTGCTCGGGAGATTCGGAAGAAAACAGATTCCGGCGAAAGTTCCAGCGCTCGATCCAAAGCCCAGCGCGCCCGCGGGACGTCATCCTGTTCGTAAAGGAGGACCCCGTAATTGTAGAAAACTTTTCCTTCCAGCGGGTTGAGCACGATCGCGCGTTCATAGCTTGCCGCCGCCTCAGCAAATAACTTCATGTCGCCCTGGTACATGGCCGCGTCCATCGCGATGTAGGCGTCATTCGGGAGTAGTCGCACGGCCGTTGCGATTTCCCGCTTCACCTCCTCGGGAGTTCCTCCAGAGCCGAGCATTACCGCGGCGAGGGCCATGTGCGCTTGCCCACAATTCGGGTCGAGGCGTACCGCTTCTTCGGCATTACTCCGTGCTTCGGCGATTCGGGCCGGACGATGGTCAAAGAAACCATATAGATTGTTCTGGATCACTGCCAACCGCGCCCGCGCCAGCGCAAAGCGGGGATCTAACGTAATGGCTTGCTTGTAGAAGTTTTCCGCAGCGAGATTGTTTTCTTGAGAGGTTTCGGGACGCATTTGGTACTCGCGGCCGCGCAGATAACAAACGTAGGCATCCGGGTTTTCCGTCGGCTTCAGTTCGAGGCTCGTCTTTGTGTCGGGAGCGAGTTTCATCCGAAGCGCGCCAGCGATCTCGGTAGCCAATTCCCCCTGGAGTCCAATCGAATTGGCCATCGTCCGATCGTACCGTTCGGCCCAGATATGCCGTCCATCCCGCGCATCGATGAGCTGGGCGCTGACGAGCACGCGGTTGTCGACGCGACGCACACTTCCTTCCAAAATATTCTCGACCCCGAGCGCTTTCGCGATCTCGGTCAGGTTACGCAGCGCGCCCGTGCCACGGTACTGCATCACCGACGTGCGACTGATCACTTTCAAATCCGCGATCTTCGCCAGGCTCGTTAAAATATCGTCTTGGATTCCGTCAGCAAAAAAAGCGTTGTCCGGGTCGCGGCTAAGATTCTCGAAAGGAAGAACGGCAATGCTCTTGTTGGCCGAAAGCGAAACAATCGGACGCCAGAACCGATCGGTTACCAGCAATGTGATCACCACCATCAGGACGCCGATGATCAGGAAATCCAGCTTCCGCCCCGTGCGGCGCATGATCGATTCATTCGGGGCAACTTCTTCGGAACGGACCAGGCCTTCCGGCGTTAGCTCAAACGCCCACGCAAGAACTGCTGTGATGGGAAACCCAATCGCCAGCGCTGCGATCAAAACTTTCATCGTCCAAGGTGGCGCTTCGAACGTGGGAAGGATGATCGACGCGGCCTGGATGAGCAGCCATCCCACCACCGCGTAGGCGGCCGCAACTTTGTAAACGTTGCGACGCTTCAGCTCAGCGAAAAACTTCCCGGGGTCCATGACGCAGGCGGTATCTCCGCCTGCTCTTTTAGGAGTTATCGGAATTCTTCGCGCCTTGCAATTCCACTTCCTCGGGATGGTGTTTGCGCCAATAGCGGATCGCTGCGCTGACGGCCATGAAGCTCGGGTCGGCTTGTTCGTAATCGATCACTTCGCTTTCGTTCGCGCCGCCATTGCGTAATTCGCCCGCGACGTACTCGGCAAAGCCCGGCGCCAATTGTTGTTCGTCGGCGCCGGCGCGAAGACGATCGCGGAACCAGATCGACCAGCGGACGACACGATCTTCGAGCGCGTCGAGATGCGTGGAGATCGGGACCGCGATAGGTCCGAAATGTGGCAGGTAAAGTTTCGCCGGATGCAACGCGCGAATTTTAGCGATCGACTCCTGCCACGCTTCGATCTCCAACTCGGGCGGAACGAAGGGAGGAATCGGCGGCCCTCCGCCTAACCGCACGCCGGCCACATCGCCGCCGAAGACGTTATCGTCCCAATGATAAACGTGATGATGGCTGGCATGGCCGGGTGTCGCGATCGCTCGAATCTCGAACGGAGCGATGGAGACGGTGTCGTTGTCCTCCAAAACGCGAACGCGTTCCTCTGGGACCGCGGCGATCTTGCCCCACAGTTTTTCCATTTGGTCGCCATAAAGGCGGGTCGCGGATGCGACCAGTTTTGTGGGATCGATGAGATGCGGCGCGCCACGCGGATGCACGTAAATCGTCGCGCCGCGTTCCGCGAAACGCCACGCGGCGCCGGCATGATCGAAATGGATGTGACTGAGGAAGACGTGGCGGACGTCGCGAACGCTGAAACCTCTTTCTGGAAATTGCGCGGCCACCGCCTCGAACGTCGATTCCGGGCCGGTATCGAAAAGGATCAGTCCGTCGTCGGTCTCAAGGATGGTCGCGGCGATGATGCCCGGACGGCCAAGATGTCGGGTATCGAGCACGTGCACCATTGAGGGCAAGTGTTGACCGAAAACGATCCGGGAGAAAGGCGTCGTTTGAGCAGACCCAGGCGCGGCCCCCGAGTTGATTTGCGAAATGCGATTTGCGATCTAAGGATTGGAAGCGCGGCGGACGATGGTGAACCGCGAATCGAAATACCCCGTGGTGTAACGGTAACACAGCGCCCTTTGGAGGCGTTATTCATGGTTCGAATCCATGCGGGGTAGCGCGTCCCCTTTTCCGACGCGCCGCATTCTTGAATCCAACGAGAGCGCGGCCTGCGCATTTGCCGTCGCGGGCGATTGCGTTCTTCGACCTCTAGTCCGAATGTCGGGAATGCGGTTCGCGGGTGGCCTTCTCTCGATCGTTCTGTTTCTTGCGATTTCGCCTCCGCTTCAGGCTGACTCACCTCGCGTCGCCTTGAAAGGCCCGCCGATGATCAATGGTCGCGAGGTCCGCGAGTTTGTCCTCGTGGCGCCGATCCAGGTCGGGGAAAAGCTCCCTCCTGGTCTGCCCACCACGGTCATGTACGAAATGCTGCCGAATCGCTTCACCGCGGCGTGCGAAGACACCGACGGAATTTTCTATCAAGGCGTCGGTCCCTTCCAAAACAGAGTCAGCGGCATCAGCTTGGGCGGTTTGTATGTGACCAAAAAGGCTCCCGTCCAATTTCTTCCCTATACCGGCGATGCCAGCATTCTCCGCATGCGGGTCTCTTTGGAAGCCTCTCTGAGCAGTTCCGATCTGCGTAAGATTCACTACCTCCCGATCAAGGGGAAGAAATAGCAGGGAGTCAATTAGGCGCGTCCCAACGTGGGAGCGGCATTTGCGCCGCGAGTGTCGGAACACAAAGACCCTCTCGCATTCTTGAATCCAAAGAGAGGGCATCCCGCATCTGAAGGGAAAGGCCCAAGCTATGATTCAGGATTTCCGTTTCGCATTCCGGCAGCTCATCAAGACTCCCGGGCTTACCATCATCGCGCTGCTCACGCTCGCGCTCGCCATCGGCGTGAACTCGGCGGTGTTCTCTCTCATCAACGGCGTTGTCCTCCGTCCGATTGTGAAGGTGCGGCCGGCGGAAGTCGTCAGTGTTTTCACCGCGCGGCAAAATGCGAACCGCGATTACCGGCAATTTTCGCACGCGGAATATCAAGTCCTGCGTGAGAGCACGGATGTCTTTGCCGATGTCGCGGCGGTCAACTTCGCGCTCGCCGGGATCGGTCGCGACGAAGGGATGCGACGCAGTTTCGTCTTTCTTACCTCGGAAAACTTCTTCTCGCTCATGGGGGTCGAGCCCGCGCTCGGCCGTTTCTATAACGCCGCGGAATGCCGGCCGAACGCGAATATTCCTGTCGTCATCGCCGGTTACGGATTTTGGAAACGAATGGGCGGCCGGCCTGAATTCGTCGGCAGCACATTGTACGTGAATGGCCAGCCGTTCACGGTGATCGGCGTGAGCCCGGAAGGATTCAGCGGGATTAGTGCGCTCATTGCGCCCGATGTCTGGTTGCCGCTGGGCGTTTACTCGCAATTGAGCTCAGCCTTCAGCGACCTCAGGGATATCCAGGACCTGGCGCAGCCAAAAAGTTATTCTCTGAATGTCGTGGCTCGATTGCAATCCGGCCTAACAATCGAATCGGCGAAACCGCGCCTGCCGGTAATATCGCAACGCCTCACCGCGATCCAGCCTCCGGATTCTGCAGGTGCGCGCGAGTTGCAAATCCAAACGCCGTCGCGTTTCAGCATCAGCACGGGGCCTGAGAATGACGGGCCGATCACGCTGATCAGTGCGCTGCTGACGGGAATGGCGGGCGCCGTGTTGCTCATCGCGAGTTTGAATCTCGCGAACATGCTGCTCGCTCGCGGAACGGCGCGGGCAAAGGAGATCGCGCTGCGCCTGGCTTTGGGCGCGAGCCGCTGGCGCATCGTCCGCCAGCTTTTATGCGAGGGACTTCTCCTCGCCGCAGCCGGCGGAACTCTCGGGCTGGCGCTCAGTGTCTGGAGTAACGGGGCGCTCCTGCGTTCGCTCGGCGCGCTTTTCACTTCGATGAGCTTCACGCTCGTGGCCGATATGCGGCCCGACGCGAGCGTGCTCGCGATCACGTTCCTCTTCTGTCTCTTCGCTACGCTGCTCTTCAGTCTCGGGCCGGCCCTGAAAGCTTCGAGAGCCGATCTCGTGAACGATTTGAAACAACAGGCCGGCGAGCCGGCGCACATCGGGCGCTTCAACCGGTTCTTCGCGCCGCGCCATCTGCTGGTGATGGCGCAGATCGCGCTCTCGCTCATGTTGCTCTTCAGCGCGGGACTTTTCTTTCGAGGCGCGATCGAAGCCGCCAACGTCGCGCTGGGTTTCGAGCCCGAGGGCGGCCTGGTGACCGAGATGGATTTCTCGTTAGGCAAAACCAACGCCGCCCAGGCGAGACGTCTCATGTTCGCGGCGATCGAGCGTGCCCGCGGCCTGCCCGGAGTGCGCGCGGCGGCCCTCGGCACAATGGTCCCCTACGGAAATTTCACGAACTCGCGCCGCATCATGCCGGCGAGCGAGGCGGCGGCCGCAAAGACAGATCCTAATACTCCGGATCCCGGCGCGGGAGGACTTTTCACCGCGATCACGCCCGGCTACTTCGACGCCATCGGTGTTCGCCTCCTGCGCGGCCGCGATTTCACGATGGCGGAAGCCGACAACCAAGATGCGCCGCGGGTAGCGATCATCGACGAAAAGATGGCGGCGAAATTGTTCCCGAACGGCGACGCAATCGGCCAGCGCATCCGTTATACGAATCCCCCGGCCGATGGCTCGCCCGCCGAAATGGAAGTGGTCGGCATCGTGAACTGGCACCGGCATGAAGTGCAAAACGAAGGGCCGCAGCGCCGCCTCTTTGTGCCGCTCGCGCAGGGCTACAATGGCAATGTCTATTTCCACGTCCGTCTCGCCTCGACCGATCGCAAGGTGGTCGCCGCGATGATTCCGACGCTGCGCCAGGCGCTGCGGGAATTGGATCCGAACCTTCCGATTCTGAAGATCACGCCGTTCGTTGATCTCCTCGAAAAAAGCGTCAGCCTTTGGATCGTGCGGCTCGGCGCGGTTTTATTCGGCGTCTTCGGCGGGATCGCGCTGCTCCTGGCGGTCATCGGAGTTTACGGCGTGAAATCGTACGCGGTCGCGCGGCGCACGCGGGAGATCGGCATTCGCATGGCGCTTGGGGCGCATCCGCGCGATGTCTTTTCGCTCATTATGAAACAGGGCGCGCTCCAGACCGGATTTGCTCTCGGTGTCGGTTTGCTTTTGGCGTTGGCCGCGGGACGCCTGCTCACGCAGATTCTTTATCAGGTCAGTCCGGCTGATCCGGTGGCGCTGGTTATTTCGAGTGTTCTGCTAAGCGCAGCCGCTTTACTGGCCTGTTATCTCCCGGCCCGCCGCGCGACCAAAGTCAGTCCGATGACGGCGTTGCGGACCGAATAATTTAGCGGCGTCCAGACAAGCGGCGCCCTCAAGACCGCCGTGGGTTTTCTTTCCGGCAAAGGGCGGCCCGGGAAGGCCCATCTCGTTTATTTTGCGGTTGAGGAGGGCCCGTAAAATATTCTTCTTGACAGTGTTAGCGAGATTTCCCCAATCTCTTTTTCCCCTAAACGTTAGTCTAACCCCTCAACTCTCCAAGAAAGGAGACCCCATGAAAATCAGAATCAGGCAGGCTGTCGTCCTGTCCTTTGCCATATGCAGTCTCTCCCTCGGACTCGCCGCAGCTTTTGCTGATGGCTGGCCTCAGTGGATGCAGAATCCCCAACACACGGGATTTTTGAACGTCGTCGGCCAGAACCTTAACAAGATCCTGGCAAATATCGTTTACGACCCGCTCGTGCCAGACGAGCAGGCGCACAACGACACGGATCTCCTTGCGCACTATCAGACGCCGTTGGTCGAAGGAAACGATGTCTACATGGAATCGAAAGCGGGCATGTATACCGAGGGCAGCTACGCCACCCAGAATTGGCACCAGGACAAATTCACCTGGCAGGGCAAGAACCTGGTGAAGTTGTGGACCCACAACACCGACTGGGTGCCCCCAGGTTCGCAGAAAGACTTCTGGGAACCGGTTTACCACGCGGTCCTGGCGAACGGATACCTCTACGACCCGGGTGCGGGCGGATCTATTTTCAAAGTAAACAAGAGTAACGGCGCGATCGTGACACGCCTCGTCCCGGCTCAATTGTTGAACAATGGGAACCTGGACGCGCATACCTACACGGTTAGTCCGCTCACCGCCGACAGCGCGGGGAACATCTACTACAACGTGCTGAGGCTGCACGACACGGGCGGGTTTTATCAGAACGACGCCATTGATTCCTGGTTGGTGAAGATTACGCCAACTGATGCGATGAGCGTCGTCAGTTACACAGGGCTTAATCCGGCCGCGCCCAATTCAGGCGACCCATGCGCCGGTACTTTCGCCACAAGCCAATTGCCATTTCCGCCCAGCCCCACCGCCGTTCCGCCGAATGTGGTCTGCGGCTTGCAACGGGTAGGCCTCAACGTAGCGCCGGCAATCGCGCCTGATGGAACCATCTACAGCGTCACCCGCGCTCATTTGCCCGTGGTTGAGGGAGCACGGCACGGATATCTGCTCGCGATCAATCCCAACCTGACCCTGAAATGGGCGGCCTCACTTCGAGGCAACGACGCCCCGGGAGCATTCCCGGGCTCGTACCTGAATGGAGGTTATTTCCACGACGGCTGCAACGACGGCACCCCGGCGAGCGACGGAAGCATGCTCCCACTTAACGGAGCGACCGACACGAACGGGAATCTCCTTGGTGGTTGCCGCTCGGGCGCGCGTGCGGGCGTCGATCCGGCGACTAATCGCTATGGCGGGGGACGGGTTCTTGATGACGAGTCGTCAACACCCACCGTCGCACCCGACGGCAGCGTGTTCTTCGGCGCCTACAGCCGTTATAACTATGCCCAGGGCCATCTCATGCGCTTCGCAGGAGCAAACGGCGCCTTCCTCCAGTCGTACTCCTTTGGCTGGGACGCCACGGTCGCGGTCTATCCGCATAGCGGCACTTACTCCGTCGTGATTAAAGACAACCACTACAGCGAAGTCGGCTCGTACTGCAATGTCGCCTCGTTCTGTCCTCCTGATCGGAATGCCTCAAACCCGGCCTTTCCCGAGGAATACTTCGTCTCGCAGCTCAGTCCCACCCTCGCGGTGGAGTGGAAGTACAAGAACACGAACACGCAGAGCTGCACCCGGAATGCGAATGGAGCAATCACTTGCGTCTCGGATCATCCCAACTCATTCGAATGGTGTGTCAATGCCGCCGCGGTTGACGCCAATGGCGTCGTCTATGCGAACAGCGAGGATGGCAATATGTTCGCGATCAATCAGGGCGGGACGCTGAAGCAGAAGATCTTTCAGCAACTGGCTTTGGGAGCGGCCTATACTCCGGCCTCGCTCGGCAGCGATGGAAAGATCTACTCCCAGAACGCGGGCCATCTGTTCGTTATCGGAAAGTAGATTCAACCCCCCGGCTAACCGCGCTTTGCCAGCGCGTGAAGCGCGGTCGCCGGGATGGGGAACAGGGCGTGAAGCTCGTCCGCCATTATAAGATTGACGCGGACGCGAAGAATCTACACCCTCCGCGGACTTACTTATGAAGACCCTCTCAAAATTCTCATCCCTCATCGCCGCCCTCGCGGCTCTGTGGTTCTTCGGAACTGCATCCTCCGCCCGCGCTGAAGCGTCGATCGGCATCAATGTCCTGCTGAAGTCGCAGATCACGCAGCAAAACCTTTCCGATCTCGGACGTTTCGGCACCGTTCTCGATACGGCGCCGTCGATCAAACTGGTCACGCTTAAATCCACCGCGTCGCAGCTTCCGGCGATTCGCGGTCTGTCGTATGTGGCCGCGGCAAATCCGGACGCGGTTCGAAATGGCAGCCCGGTCGATACTGTGGCGGCTACCAATTTCGCAAATGGAATAAGCACCTGGGACATGGACGCAGTGAATGTGACGGTGAATCCGGGATTCAGCGGGCGCGCTGTGAATTATGACGGCACCGGCGTGTATGTCGCAGTGATCGATACCGGTTTGGTCGATAGCTGGCGGCAATATTTTCCCGATCAGCGCATTGCGACGGAATATGCCAAGTCGTTTCGCGGCGGGGGCGGCGAATCGGGTAACGTCTCCGAGCCGGCCAACATGTGGGAGCACGACCAGAATTCGCACGGCACTCATGTGACGAGCACGATTCTTGGTTACAGCCTTTCTGGCACGCCCGTGAATGGCGTAGCGCCGAAGTCGAACGTCATTCCGGTAAAGGTGCTCGGGCAAAACGGATCGGGTTGGTCATCGGTCGTCGCTCGCGGAATTACGTACGTCGGTGAGTTGAAAGCCGGACCGCTCGCCGCTTTTCCGGTTGTGATTAATATGAGTCTCGGCGGACCTTCGCTCGACGTCGCCGAACAAGCGGCGATGGATTTTGCGATCAGCAAAGGGGTGATCATCGTCGCCGCCGCCGGAAACGAAGGCGACGCCGGCATGGGCTATCCCGGAGCGTATGCGCCAGTCATATCAGTAGCGGCCACGGGTTGGACCGGTCAATGGCTCCCGGGCCCCG